>NZ_CP159808.1:0-70000 GCF_047717795.1 Candidatus Levibacter sp. Uisw_134_01
TTTAAATTTATTATTTCCCATTTCATTGCGGATACTTTTTATAGCTATATTATGAATATCTAATTTAATGATTGTTTAATTTTTTGAAGAGATTTTTTCAATGACAAAAAATATTTTTAATCAAGGCTTAATTAATGAGAACAAAAATGCCTCCTTTGAAAATGTAGTCTCCAATCAAGAAACAGAAAAACAAAATTGGGAAATTACAAAGTCACAAATTTCAAAAATTGTAAAAGAAATTGTCTGGAAAGCCTGGATAGAACCTATTCAGTTCTTAGAATATAAAAATAAAATATTATATCTTTCTGTTAGTTCTGCATTGATATCAAGCAGAGCAGAGACGCAATATTATGAAACAATTTTTTTTGAGGCAAATAAATTTTTTGATAATTTAAAAGAAATTAAATTTGTAAAGATCAATTCAATAAAGGAAAAAAATTTACCAGTAGAACAAAATTATATTGATAAGAATATTAGTATCAAAACTAAAACTATTATGCCTTTTATAGACAGTATTTCAATCAAATTAAATTCAAAACTTACTTTTGAGAATTTTGTTGTTGGTAATTCAAACCAAATGCCTTTTGCCGCTTCAAAAAGAATGACGCAAAACCAATTCTCCTCTTACAATCCTCTTTACATACATGGAAATGTTGGAATGGGTAAGACACATTTATTGAATGCTATTGCAATAGAATTAAACCAAAAACATCCTAATCTTAAAACTGTTTTTATGTCTGCAGAGCGCTTTATGTATCAATTTATAAGAGCTATAAGATCAAAAGATACAATTAAATTTAAAGATCAGTTCAGGTCTCTTGATGTTTTAATTATTGACGACATTCAGTTTATTGGTGGAAAAGAATCTACTCAGGAAGAGTTTTTTTATACTTTTAATGATCTTATTAATCAGGGTAAACAAATAATAATTTCTTCTAATAAGTCGCCGTTTGAATTACTTGATCTGGATGAAAAATTAAAATCAAGATTAGGTGGTGGACTTGTTGTTGATTTTCTTCCAACTAACTTTGAATTAAGAATGAATATTTTAAATAAAAAAGTTAATCAACTTAAAATAGATATTCCAAATGAGGTTTTAGAATTTTTAGCAAAACAAATTTCTAATAATATTAGAGAGTTGGAAGGAGCCCTTAATAGAATATGCGCAAATTATGAGTTAACTGGAAGAGAAATTTGTTTAGAAAACTCAAAAGAATTATTATCAGATTTACTTAATGTTAATGAAAAAACAATCTCTATTAACTTTATTCAAGAACAAGTTGCGTCATATTTTGACTTGAAACTGTCTGACATGACTTCTTCTAGAAGATCAATTAGCATTGCTAGACCTAGACAAATGGCCATGTATCTTTGTAAAGATATGACTAGCTGTTCTTATCCAGAAATAGGCAAGGCATTTGGAGGTAAAGACCATACTACAGTTATTCATGCAGTTAAAAAAATTGTTGCCTTATCAACACAAGACCTTATTTTACAAAAAAAACTCAAATCTCTCAAAAAATTAATCATTTCTTCTTAAACGGAAGCATAATTTTTGTTTAAAATCCACTTATGTAATTACTTGCTGAAACAACCCTTAACATGCTATGTTAATCTTTGATTAAGCATTAGGTTTTTTAGAAAATAGCTGAGGTTAAAATATGGATTTTACTATAGAAAGAAACACTCTACTTAAACCACTTGGACATATTTATTCTATTGTAGAAAGAAGAAATACAATACCAATTTTATCTAATGTATTAATAGAAACAAATTCTTCAAAAGTGTCATTTACAGCTACTGATATGGATATGGATATTGTAGAAACAGCAAGATGTATAGTATCTACTCAGGGTAAAGTTACAGTTTCTGCTCATACTCTATACGATATTGTTAGAAAATTAACAGACGGATCTGAAATAAGTATAAAATTGACTGATACAAACTTAGAAGTTTCTGCAGGTAAATCTAAATTTATTCTTCCTACTTTGCCAGTTGATGATTATCCAATAATGTCAGAGATAGAAAACGTGAGTAAGTTTTTCATACAATCAGTTGATCTTGCAAGCTTGATTGATAATACTAAATTTGCTATTTCACTTGAGGAAACGCGATATTATTTAAATGGTATATTCTTTCACGTACCTGACGCAAATAAAGACAAGTTGAGAGCAGTTGCTACTGATGGTCATCGTTTAGCTCAAGCCGAGATTCCATTGCCAAATGGTGCTGAAAATATTCCTAGTATAATACTACCTAGAAAAGCTGTTGGTGAAATAAGAAAATTAACAGATCTTACAGATGGTTCCGTTGAAATAATTATTTCTGACACTAAGGTTAAATTTATTTTCCCCAATACAATTTTAACCACAAAATTAATTGATGGTACATTTCCTGATTATCAAAGGGTAATTCCTAAGGAAAACTTAAATAAGTTAATGGTTTCTAAATCTGAATTTTCAAAAGCAATTGATAGAGTGTCAACTGTGTCTATAGAAAAATCAAGAGCTGTTAAGTTGTCTTTAATTAATAATTTATTATCTCTAAATGTGAGTAGTCATGATTTAGGAAACGCTTCTGAAGAACTAGAAATTGATTACAATTATGATAATTTAGAAATAGGATTCAATGCAAAATATCTTTTAGATATAGCCGCTCAGATACAAGGTAAAGAAATAGAAATATTATTATCAGACTCTTCTTCACCTGCGTTGATTACGGATCCAGATCAAGATGGTGTTATTTTTGTTTTAATGCCGATGAGAGTCTAACTATAAGTTAGTATCCAATAAAATTCTAGGACAAAAATGAATAATAATATTTTAAGTTTAAAAAAAGATATTAATAATATTGGATATCATAATCATTTTTATCTTAAAAAGTTGAATTTAACTAATTTTAGAAATCATTCTAGTTTATCAATGAAAACTCCTGAATCTGCAATATTAATTTATGGAGAAAATGGTTGTGGTAAGACAAATATATTAGAAGCAATTTCATTGTTGAGCCAAGGTAAAGGAATAAGGAAGTCAAAAATAGAAGACTACTTTACCCAAAGTGTTTTTAATAATAATCCTCAAAAATATTGGGGTATCAATGCTGATATTGTAACTCCTGATGGTAATATAAATATAGGTACGGGTTTAAAAGAAAACTCTCAAAAAAAATCAAGAATTGTAAGAGTTAACTCAGAAAATTGTTCTCAGATAGAATTAGGAAAAATTTTAAAAATATCATGGATTACACCACAAATGTGTATTTTGTTTCAATCTGGTATGAGTGAAAGGAGACGTTTTCTTGATAGTTTAACTTCATCATTAGATACTCTTCATATAGGTAGGGTTTATAAGTATCAAAAACTTCTCAGACAAAGAAGTAACGTTATCTTACAATTTAACAGTGATCCTACTTGGTTAAACTCTATAGAAAATCAGATTTCAGAATTAGCAATTGCTATTATTGCAAGCAGGCTTGAGTTGGTTCAAGCTTTGAATAATTTATTTAATGAAGAATTTCAAAATAATGATTTAGTTGATACTTTTCCTCCAGCTGAAATAAAATTAAAAGGTCAGATTGAGGATTTGCTTCTTAAAAAATCAGCTTTGGAAGTTGAGGATTATGTTAAGGTTATTTTAAAAAAATCACGTTTTGATAATGATGCTCCCGTTTGTGGTCCTCATACTACTAAAATAGAGATAGTAAATAGAATAAATAATAAGTGTGTAGAAATCTCTTCAACAGGTGAGCAAAAGTTAATTTTAATTTCTATTATTTTGTCTCATGCTAGGATGTTAAATATTAAATATAACATGGCTCCTATTTTGTTATTGGATGATATAGTAGAGCATTTAGATGAGAAACATAAGACCGCATTATTTTTAGAGATATCAAGGCATTGTGCTCAATCTTGGTTTACGAGTACCAGTAAAGAAGCTTTTAAGGATTATCCTAAAAAAATTGATAAGATTTATCTTCCTAAAGTAACAGGTGATCTTAAAGGTTGTTATGATTATAAAATGGAGAACATTCAATGTCTGAGAAAGAGTTAGACGCAAATAATGAAGTATCAAATTATGATGCTGACTCAATTAAAGTTCTTAAAGGACTAGATGCTGTAAGAAAAAGACCTGGAATGTATATTGGAGATACAGACGACGGATCTGGTCTACATCACATGGTCTATGAGGTTTTGGATAATTCGATAGACGAGTCGTTGGCAGGTCATTGTGACTTAATTCAGGTGAAATTATTAAAAGATGGCTCTGTTACAGTCTCAGACAATGGAAGAGGTATTCCAGTAGATATTCATCCTGAAGAAGGTGTTTCTGCTGCAGAAGTAATTATGACGCAATTACACGCAGGAGGAAAATTTGATAATAATTCTTATAAAGTATCTGGTGGTCTTCATGGTGTAGGTATTTCTGTTGTAAATGCTTTATCTGAAGCCTTAAGTCTTACAATATATAGAAATAATAAGGTTTATAAAATAGCCTTCACAAATGGTGTAGCAAATGATCGTTTAAATATTGTAGGTGAAGACAATAAAAAAACAGGAACCGAAATTAATTTTAAACCTAGTGCGATTACTTTTACAAAATGTATTTTTGATTATTCAATATTAGAGAATCGTATTAGAGAATTAGCTTTTTTAAATAGTGGCGTTCACATAGATTTAATTGATCAGAGAGAAGAAGATGAAAAAAAAGTAACTTTTTTTTACGAAGGTGGATTAAAAGCTTATATTGAATATTTGAATAGATCAAGAAATGCAATACATGACGTCATAGCAACAACGCATGAAAAAGACGGCATTACTGTGGATATTTCAATGGAATGGACTGATGGCTACCATGAAACTACACTTTGTTTCACAAACAACATTCCACAAAGAGATGGCGGTACTCATTTAGCAGGTTTTAGAGCTGCATTAACAAGAGTAATTAATGGTTATTCTGTTAATTCTGGTATAGCCAAGAAAGAAAAATTACAATTATCCGGTGAAGACTGTAGGGAAGGGTTAACAACCGTATTGTCTTTAAAAATTCCTGATCCTAAATTTTCCAGCCAAACCAAGGATAAATTAGTATCTAGTGAAGTGAGGCCCGTAGTTGAACAATTAGTATCAGAGTCTTTAAATCAATGGTTTGATGAGCATCCCACAGAAGCTAAGAAAATAATTGCTAAAGCATATGAAGCTGCTAGTGCTCGTGAGGCAGCAAAAAGGGCTCGTGAATTAACCAGAAGAAAAGGTGTAATGGACATAGCTAGTCTTCCAGGTAAATTAGCAGACTGCCAGGAGAAAGATCCTTCTAAATCAGAAATATTTTTAGTTGAGGGAGACTCTGCAGGTGGCTCTGCTAAACAAGGTAGAGATAGATCTAATCAAGCCATTTTGCCGCTAAGAGGAAAGATCTTAAATGTAGAGCGCGCACGAATAGATAAAATGCTTTCTTCAGTTGAAATTGGCACATTAATTACAGCTATTGGAGCAGGTGTTGGTAATTCTGAGATTGATTTGGAAAAAGCTAGATATCACAAAATAATTATTATGACAGACGCTGATGTTGATGGTAGCCACATAAGAACTTTGCTATTAACTTTTTTCTTTCGACATATGAGACCTCTAGTAGATGCTGGTTATTTATATATCGCCCAACCACCCCTATTCAGAGCTAAGCATGGTCAATCTGAAGTATATTTGAAAGATCAATCAGCTCTTGACAATTATTTAATCAATTCAGGAATTAAAGACGTTTCGTTATCAATAGGAAATAACCAAACAATTTTAGGCCAAGATTTAAAAAATTCGGTTGAGAAGTCAATACAAGCAAAAAGAATTATTGATAAAATTGGAAAAGTATTAGGCTTCCCAGATATTATTTCGCAAATAGCTATTTTAGGCCTTTTTAATATTGATTTACTTAATAATGAAAATCATCTCTTAACAATAACAGAAAGATTAAATAATTTATTAAGTGAAGATTCAACTCGTTGGAATGCAAAATATAATTATGCTAAAGAAAATGATAATAAAAAATCAATTGAAATATATAGGATTAATAGAGGTGTAAAAGATATTCTCATTTTAACCGAGGATGATCTTACTTCAGATGAAGCAAAAGTTTTGAATAGCATGAAAGATTTTCTCAATGATCATTTTGCAAATAAATGCGTTTTTACAATTAATGAAAAAAACTATGATCTAAATGGCCCTATTGATTTAGCTCAAAAAATTACAGACAATGGAAAAAAAGGGTCTCAAGTAAATAGATATAAGGGTTTAGGAGAAATGAATCCAGTTCAATTATGGGAAACTACACTTGACCCTAATGCAAGATTTTTACTTCAAGTAAAAGTTGAAAATGAGGGAGATGCAGAAGAAACATTTTCTACATTGATGGGTGAAACTGTTGAACACAGAAGAAATTTTATACAAGATAATGCTTTAAAAGTTAGTAATTTAGATGTTTAATGTTCAAAATTATCTTGTCTCAAAATATGATCTGAAATTTGCTGAGAAGTAAAAGCACTTAAGGTCCATCCAAGGTGTCCGTGTCCGGTGTTATAATAAATACCTGGTAATTTACCACTTCCAACACGTGGGACCATGCTTGGTGTCATTGGCCTTAATCCTGCCCATGGAATGGCATGTTCAGTAGAGACTTTAGGAAAAAGTTCGTTACACCATTTTATTAGAGGGTTTATTCTGTCAGCCCTTATATCTTTATTATATCCATTAAATTCAGCTGTGCCTGCAACTCTAAATCTATTTTTTCCTAATCTACTAGAGACTATCTTAGCTTTATCGTCTAATAAAGAGACATATGGTGCATGATCAACACTGTCTCTATCTTCTAATAATAATGTAATTGAATATCCTTTAACAGGATAAATATTTACATTATCACCTAAATCATTAGCAAGAAATTTACTATTCACACCTGCACATATTACAATTGCATCATAATTTTGTTTATGTTTGTTATCAGACTGCGTAAAAGATATAATAGGTTGTTTTTTATTGTGATTAATTTTTTTAACTTCTGTTTCATAATAAAATGTAACCCCCTTATTCATACAAGCTTGTGCAAGGAGCATAGTAAATTTATGTATATCACCTGACATATCGCTATCTGTATAAAAGCCACCTACAAAATTTTTTAAATTTAAAGAAGGTTCTATTGATATCATTTCATCAATTGAGACTTCTTTTCGGCTTAATCCAGCTTCATTAAGCCATTTATTAACTTTCCTACCATGAATCAAAGAAATTTCATTATCACATAAATGAAGAATTCCCTTTTCCTCAAGATCAAGCTTAATATTTTCTTTATTTAAAATTCTTTTAAATTCATCTCTACTTTCTATAGCCATTTTGGCAGTTAAAATTGTATTTTTTTTGTGATTTGGAATATTACTCATAAAACTAATTAACCAACGCGCTTTATGAAAATTCATTTTGGGACTAAATAATAGAGGAGCGTCTTTTTTTAGCATCCACTGGATACCTTTACCTATTGTAGACCAACTATTCCAAACTTCAGCATTGCAAGCAGATAACTGACCTCCATTTGCAAAGCTAGTTTCCATTGCGGCATAGCGATTTTTATCAAACACAGAGACATTATAGCCCCTTTCTAGAAGTTGGTATGCTGTTGTTATACCAGTAATTCCAGCTCCAATAATTGCGATATTCTTCATAATTAACTCCGTAACAAACTTTTGCAAAATGCAAGTAACCCCATCTGTCACGGAACCTGAAAGATTGACCAAATATGGCTTACCCCTTCGGTGGATGTATAAAACATCACTCTCCAGATTATCAACTTTTTATGTTCCATTTGCCTGAGAGTTTCCGGGGTGGTTGCTCCTTCGGCGGTTTTTCAAACACTCTCACATAAAAAGGCTTTGATAAATAACATTATCAATTACAAATAAAAAATACAACTTAATTAACTTTTTAACTCTTACTTTGATATTTGGTAACTATAAAAACACCAATAGATGAAATAAATAATCCTAAAAAATCTAAGTAAGAAAATTGTTCATCTAGAATAAAATACGCCATTATAGCTGAAATAGGCGGTATTAAAAAAAACAATGTTGAAGTTTGATTTGCTTTGTTACGTTCTAAAAGCCACATTAAAATTAAAAATGCACCCAATGAAATAGCAAATATTTGCCACGACATTGCTATAAAAAAACTATCAGAAAAATTAATAAAGTAATTTTCAAAGCAAAGAGCTAAAAAAAGATGAAAAATCGAAGCACTTAATGCTTGTATAAAGTTATTTGCAGATAAAGGAAGTTCGTCAATGATCCTTTTTTGCCATATAATACCTAGTGAAGAAGAAATTAGTCCAACTAAACCAGCCGTAAATGCTAGTAAGGTTAAGCCTTGAGATAGATCAGATAAAATAATTATAAATGCTCCACAAAACCCCAGAAAAATTCCTAACCATTGGAATAAAGATAGTTGTTCATTCAAGTAAATTTTTGCAAGTATTGAAGTTAAAATAGGTTGGAGTGATACAATTAGTGCTATTAGACTGGCAGAAATACCCTTAGATAACGCATAAAAAACACCACCTAGATATAATCCATGAAATAATAAACCACTAATAGACGCTTCAAAAAAAGCCTTGATAGAAATTTTTTTATATTTTGAAAAGCATATGAAAAATATAAAAAATATAAATGCAACTATAATAAACCTTAGGGAAAGGGATATAAAAGGGCTAGCATTATCAATAATAATTTTACTGGTAATAAAAGCAGATGACCATAATATAGCAAAAGTTAGGGGTATTAAATTAAAAATGAAAATTACTCACTATTTATAATGGTTGTTTTGTAATATTATATTGGTTCTTGTATAGGGCCTTTTAATTCTAACCATTTACTATAACCACCTAAAAGATGAGCTGTATTGAGGAGCCCTATATTGTTGGCTGTTTGAGTGGCGAGTGCAGATCGCCAATCAGATGCACAATAGAAAATAAATCGTAAATCATCATTAAAAAAAGTTTTGTGGTAGGGACTTTTAGGGTCTATCCAAAATTCTAACATGCATCTTGGTACATGTTTGGCTCCTAAAATACGTCCAGATTTTTGGATTTCTCTAATATCTCTTATATCAATAAACAAATTAGTTTTATCATCATGTAATTTTAATGCATCACTAACATTTATGTTATTAATTTCTTTTTTAGCGTTGTCAACAAGCTCAAGAACTGAGGTTTTAAGATTTATCATATTATTACTCTTCCTTAATATATAAATAATAATTTAATTAATTAACCAAGTCTATTGAATACTAACTCAGCAGCTTTTTCTCCTGATATAAAAGCTGACTCAACATTGGGCCCTTCCATAAAATCACCTGCAATTGCAATTGGAAATTCAGGGTCAATTTGTTTGCCAACCACAATTTGTTTTATTTTGGCATATTTCCAAACATGTAAACTAGAAAAATTAATATTAGGCCTATTCATGAAGACAGATAAAAACTCTTCAATTGAAGATAAAATTTCATTTTTAATTAGTAATTTGTTGGTATTCAAGTTTAGGTTTGAATATGATCCCTTAGTATGAGCGGTCCAATATCTTTTGTTATTACTTGCTGCCATCCAACTTAAAATACTAGGGTTATTATAAAATTCAAAATAATCAGGTATTTTTAAAGGATGTTCATCAAAATAAAACATGAGCGCCATACATGCATCATAAGAGGCTGTTTTCAATGATTGTTTCAAAACAGGAAAGTTATTCATTAGTTCTAAATTTTGAGGAGCTGGTATAGTAGATATAACAGCGTCAAAAACATTCCAAGATTTGCTTTTTTCATCTAGCGCACTTATTTTTTTATTTATTTTTTTTAATCCAGTAATCTTGAAGTTTTGTTGTATATTTATATCTTTAGAAATATTAGTTAAAAAATTTCTCATAGTAGGAAATCCTCTAAACCTTGGAGGAGAAAAGTCTCCAAATTTCTTGATATAGTGTTCTTTAATACCAAGATTTATTATTTTTTTGAAATTATTATTTTTGGCTGTGAAAAATTGTGCGCCATGAAAAAAATAATATGTATTTTTCCCTACCTTCTCTTCTCTTGTTCCTATTCTGCCCCCTATAAAGTTTCCTTTATCTACTATAGTTGATTCCAAGCCATAAGATTTTAGCTTTAATGATGCTGCAATTCCTGCTATTCCTGATCCAATGATAAGAATTTTTTTTGACATTTAATACCTTTCGTAAAATTAACTTTTTTAGGATTAATCATTAATATGGATAACTACCTTGTAAAACCAGAATTTATATTAGAAAAATTTCAATTTAAAGAAAGTTTTAAGATTCCATCTATTAAAGATATAAATGCAGAAAGCGTTGTTGATCTTTATGAGAATATGCGCCCATTTTTTCCTTATTTTCAAGATAACAGCCAAACAACAATTGCTGCTCCTAAGTTAGAAGATATTTTAGATAATTTTGATGCATTGCTACTTGATGCTTTTGGTGTTTTAAATTCAGGTTCTGCTTTGGTTCCTGGAATAATTGCTACACTAGATAAGGCTAGAGAAAAAGGTATTACACTCTTAGTGGTTACCAATGGTGCAAGTAACAACAGTTTTATTAAAAGAGACCAGTTGTCTGCTCTAGGTTTAGAGTTTTCACAAGATGAGATAATTTCGAGTAGAGAAGCAGCGGAGATCTTTTTAACATATAACAAACCTAATGGTCCTCTAGGTGTAATGGGGAATATGGGCAACGATTTTATTATACCTGATTTAGATTGTGTTGAATTAGAACAAGATTTTTCTATATTTGAAGAGGTAAATTCATTTGTTTTGTTAGGCACGATTCAATGGGACACTGTATGGCAAGATATATTATGTGATTCTTTAAAAAATAATCCTAGGCCTTTGTTTGTAGCAAATCCAGATATAGTCGCACCTCATAAGAGTAACTTTAGCATTGAACCGGCCTATTTTGTATCACATCTAATTTCTAATGGTGTAAATCTTCCTTTCTGGTTAGGAAAACCTTTTCCAACTATCTATGAACTTGCAATGAATAGAATAACAGAGTTATCTGGAAGGCATATTCCTCTATCAAGGATTGGAATGGTTGGTGACACTCTTCATACTGATATATTAGGAGCTAATAGCTTTGGTATTAAATCAGTATTAATGACAAAACATGGCTTATTTAGAGATGAAAATGTTGCTAAAATGATTAAAAAGACTGGAATAATTCCCGACTTTATTATTGAAGGTCCTTAAATAGATGTCAATGAGTTGCAATAATGATTTATGTTTTGAAAAAATTTATTTCTCTTACAGTGATCATCATAATCAAAAAAAAATTTGTCAAAATTTAAACTTAAATATTAAAAATGGTATTTTTACGAGTATAATTGGTCCATCAGGATCTGGAAAAACATCTTTATTAAAAATGATAGCTGGCCTCATTGGTTATCAAAAAGGTCAAATAACATTCGAAAATAAAAAAATAAATAAAATTTTTCGTAAAATTACATTAGTTCAACAAAACGTTGCCCTTATGCCTTGGTTAAATGTTTATCAAAATATTGTTCTAGCGAAAAACAGCTATAGAACAAACTTTGAAACTGAGGCGATCAGAGTTATAAAAGATGTTGGTTTAGAAAGCTCTACAAATCTTTTTCCTTATCAATTGTCTGGTGGAATGTTACAAAGAGTTGCAATTGCAAGAGCTCTATTATTTAAGCCTAAATTATTGTTATTAGACGAACCATTTGCTGCTTTAGATAACCTAAGTAGAGAAATTATTTCTACAGAACTTATTTCAATTATAAAAAAGGAATTGGTTACTGTTGTCATGGTTACTCACTCTATTGAAGAGGCAGCTTTATTGAGTGATGAGGTTTTAGTTACCGGAAGAGCTCCAATAAATCTTATTAAAAGATACGTACAACCAAAATGTATAAAATCAGATTCATGGCAAAAATTAGGGCTTAGAAAATCACTAGAAGATAATACTTTTTTAAATTATTTAAAATTAATCAGAGACAGTTCATATGAAGTAATTGAAAAGGAATTAGATTGTGATACATGAAGATAAAACAATTTTAGTCACTGCTTCTGCTAAAAGATTAGGTAAATTTATAATAACAGATTTAGTTGAAGCTGGATGGTCAATTGCACTCCATTATAACAAATCAAAAAAATTAGCTGAAGAAACAGCAGAAGAATTAGTTAAAATAGGAGGTAAAGTAAATTTATATCAAGCTGATTTAGCAAAAAAATCAGGTATTGAAAAATTAATTAAAAACATTGAGGTAAATGAATCGTTATGGGTTGGATTAATAAATAACGCTGGTTATTTTAACTACGACAATAGCAATAATTTTAATTTTGATGATTTATATAATCACATGTCTGTTAATTTTACTGCTCCAGCAATACTTACTCAAGCTCTTGCAAATTACACAATAAAAATGCAAAAACAAAAAAAAAATACGCAAGGCTTTGTCATAAATATACTCGATGCTAAAATTTTTGGACTTAATCCAGATTATTATACTTATACATTATCTAAACAAGCAATGTATGGACTTACAAAAATGTCAGCACTTTCATATTCATCTTGTTTAAGAGTAAACGGTATAGCTCCTGGAATTACATTACTTGCACCTGGGCAGGACCAAAAAGCTTTTAAAAAATCTCATAAACAAAATCTACTTAAAGCATCTTCAACAGTTGAAGAAATTACAAGTACAATTCAACTTATAATAAAATCTAGATCAATGACAGGTCATGTAACTCTTCTCGACGGTGGAGCACATCTAGCTCCACCTAGAAAAGATGTTGGTTTATAATAGGACACACAATATGAAGATAAAAAAAAGAAAGATTTTTATTAATCACTTAGAGTTGATGGCATCAATTGGTGTTTATGAAGAAGAAAAAAAAAATAAACAAAAAATTATTATAAATTTAGAAATACTTATGACAAATGAAACAGAGCCAAAAGATGATAACTTAAAAGAAACACAAGATTATAGCCAGTTTAGAAAAGCTGCTAAGGATATTGTTGACAGCCAACATTTTCAATTACTTGAGGTGTTAACTAATAAGATACATTTAATCATTAACGAAAACAAATTTGTTGTTGGTTCTAGAGTAACAATTTGCAAACCAGATATTTTTAACGACTGTGAAGTTGCCTATGAGATATCAAATATTTAAAAATTGTCTTTCTGTAATCGAATTTCTTTGAACGATTCAACAACGCTAGTGGTTTGTAATTTGATGGAGTTAGTAAATTTTGTATCGTCAACTCTTAAGAATGGGTTGATTTTTTTCTCTTTTCCTAAGGAAAAAGGGATAGTAGGTTCTAAATTAGTTCTTTTCATATTTATTTCAGAAATAGCTGTTTGTAATAATTCATTATAAGGGTCAATATAACTTGAAAATTTAGCATTAGATTGTGTGTATTCATGCCCACAATAAGTCAAGGTTTCATCAGGTAAGTTTTTAAGTTTGAGTAGACTTGAGCACATTTGCTCCATAGACCCTTCAAAAACACGTCCACATCCTAGGTAGAATAATGTATCGCCTGAAAAAAGAATATTTTCATGGGGTATATAAAAACAAACATGACCTAGTGTATGTCCTGGAGTATGAATTACCTTAGTTTCTAACCCAGCAATGGAAATTACATCATTATCCGAAACAAAAACATCTATGTTAGAAATTTTTTCTTTTTCATAGATAGGAGCAATTAATTTAGATCCATAAATTTCTTTAAGTTGTCTATTTCCACCTGTATGATCATGATGGTGATGGGTATTGACTATTTCGTCTAAATGCCATCCCTTATCATTTAAAAATTTTTCTACGGGTTTTGATTCTCCAGGGTCAACTACAGCTGTTATATTTTTTTCTATATTACGTAATAAATAAATATAGTTATCTGATAGGGCACTTATAATATTTATTTCGATCATGTATATCTCTTTAAAAAGTAAAAAATTGCTTTAACTAATATTAAATTAAAACATTTGTTAAAAAAAATTAATCAAAAAGTTTATTTTATTTAATATAAGTATATATATGTTAGATCATAAGGGTTTAAAATGGATAATTTAGAATTAGAAAGTCTTCGAAATAAAATTGATGAAATTGATACTAGTTTGTGTCAAATGATTAAAGAAAGACAATCTTTAGCGTCAAAAATTATGAATGCCAAAAAAGGTGATTTCCCTTTTGATCCTGATAGAGAAGAAAAATTAATCAAAAAATTAGTAACTTTAGGATTAGATAAATTTTTAGTTGAAAAAGTTTGGCGTCAAATAATTTCAGCAAATTTATCTATACAAAAAGTATTGAAAATAGGTGTTGCGGGTAATGATGATGAGATTAAGTCAGCTTATTCAGCACATTTTGGAAATTATTTTGATACCACACACTTTTTAAGTGTAGTAAGTTTATTAGCATCTTTAGATAACAAGGATATAGAGATAGGTTTTATAGACAGCAAAAGCTTGAGTAAACTTAAAAAACATACCGATATCAAAGTTAATTTTGAGATTATAGCTAATGTCCCACTTTATAAAAGCACAAATCAAAAGAGCTATAATATAATTAAACTCAAAGATGATAAATCGTAGGATATTTTATGATGAGTATTTCTGCTAAAAGTAGTATTGAAAAATTAAAAACTTATAAACCAAATTTTGGTAAGAGTAAGCTTGACAACTTAATAAGACTCTCAGCCAATGAAGGGGCCCTAGGAACATCTTTGAAAGCTATTAAAGCTGTAAAATCTTTTTCTACAAATTTACATAGATATCCACCACAAGTAAGTGAAGATTTAATTAGAGCTATTGGAAAAAGGTATTCGCTTAACAAGGATAGAATTATATTAGGTAACGGTTCTGACGAATTAATATCTATTATTGCACAAGCTTTTTTAGATACTAAAGATGAAGCCATATATACGGAATATGGTTTTTTACAATTTCCTCAAGCTATAGCAGTAGCAGGAGCAAAAGGGGTTATAGCAAAAGATAATGGTTTAACCGCGAGCGTAGATAATATTTTATCAAAAATTAATAAAAAAACTAAAGTTATATTTTTGGCTAATGCAAACAACCCTACAGGTACATTTATACCCAAAGATGAAGTTATAAGATTACATAGCTCTATCCCACCAAATGTATTATTAGTTTATGATGCAGCGTATTCCGAGTTTATTAATCATCATGATTACATTGATGGTAGTAGTTTAGTTGAAAAAAATGAGAATGTAATTATGTTGAGAACATTTTCTAAATTGCATGGATTAGCGTCCCTACGTTTAGGTTGGGGCTATTGTTCTCAATATATAATCGATAATCTGATGAAAGTAAGAGGCCCCTTTAGTGTCAATACTCCAGCAATAATTGCGGGCATAGCTGCGGTTGAAGATATTGATTTTCAAAAAATGTCTGTTGCACACAACTTTGAATGGATGGCATGGTTTGAAAAACAATTAAAAATATTAAACTTAACTTTTGAAAAATCTTTAACAAATTTTCTATTAATAAAGTTTCCAAATGATATTAAATATAGCGCTCAAAGCGCTGAAGACTTTCTTGCAAAAAAAGGGATATTAGTAAGAGGCATGGCTGTTTATAATTTACCTAATTATTTACGAGTATCAATTGGAACTGAGAAAGAAAATATTACATTAATAAACGAATTGAAAAAATTTTTAGAAAAAGATAATGACAATAATATTTAACAAGGTTTCTATAATTGGTTTAGGTCTAATTGGCACCTCAATTTTACATGCTATAAAGGTTAAAGAAGATCAAAAGGTATTAACTTTTGCATATGATATTAATCCTGAACATAGATCAATAGTTTCTGAAATGAAAATAGCTACCTATGTTTGTGATGATATTAAAGAAACAGTTCAAGAGGCTGATTTAATAATCCTTGCTATCCCTGTTGGTTCTATGAAATCTGTTGCTAATTTAATTGCGCCACACTTAAAACCAGAAGCTTTAGTTACAGATACTGGATCAACCAAGCTTTCAGTTATTAAAGATGTTATGTCTTTTATTCCGACAAATAATTACTTTATTCCTTCACATCCTTTAGCGGGCACAGAATATTCTGGACCAAGGTCAGGCTTTAGTGCCTTGTTTGAAAATCGTTATTGGTTAATTGTTTTTGATAAAGAAACTAAACAAACTAAAGAATTAGCTCTTTTTTTTAAAAAACTAGGATCAATCGTTGAAACAGTAAATGTTGATTATCACGATAGAATCCTTGCTATTACATCGCATTTACCACACTTGATTGCATATACAATAGTTGGCACAGCTTCAGATTTAGAGTCTGACCTAAAGAATGATGTAATAAAATATTCTGCCTCAGGCTTTAGAGACTTCACTCGTATTGCTTCTTCAGACCCAATAATGTGGAGAGATATTTTTGTTAACAATTCAGAAGCTGTTCTTGAAATGCTCCAAAGATTTAATGAAGATCTTTCAGATTTACAAAAAGCTATAAGAAAAAAGGATGGAGAAAAATTACATTCTTTTTTTTCAAGAACAAAGTCTATTAGAGAAAGAATAATAGATGCTGGACAAAGTTAATAAAATATCAAATATTCATAACTTTTATTCTTAAGCTAGCGATAAGTAATTTTGAATACTCAAAAAATATTAAAGAAAACGTGTCTGAAGAATATAACCAGTTTTTAATATCATGATTTTTAGGAGTGATAGGATAAGTAAAAATTTTTTGATTTGGCATCCTGTTTTTAAATTCTAAAATAGCCCTTGGCATATGATAATTACTGGTAATTAGAATAATATTATCTATATCATTTTTTTTAGTCCATTTATAAGTTTCAGAAGCGTTTGAATAGGTATCTTTAGATATACTTTCAAGTTCTATGCAGCATTCAACCAATTTTAAATTAAAGTCTGAAGTAAGTATTTTTTTTAAAGTTGCTTTTGTGAATCCCTTGCCCGTTCCGCTGATAAGTATTTTGAAGTCAGTTTTAGTAAGCTTGTTAATATTATTTACAATTTTAAGGCCCTCTTTAATTCTATTTGAACCGCCTGTTAAAATTACTATATTTGAGTTAACAATATTTCTACTCTTTTCTAAGGATAAAATTTTTTCTTGAAAATTAAATAAACCAACAAAAAAATAACTTATAAATAGAATAAGAATTATAAAAAAAGAAGATTTATTTATAAATTTTACCATATTAACGTTCATAATTCTTTTACGTAAACATGTTGGCAAAAAAATGTATGTTAGTATACAATAATTATTAATTTATATTAACGTTTAGGAATTTTATATAATGTTTAAAACATGTAAATCATGTGGAACAACATTTGATTTGGATGAAAATATTCTTTCAAAAAATGTGCTTTGGTTAAAATGTAGCGTTTGTAATGAAAAATGGAGCTTGTCTGATAAACCGAGTGAAGATACAAAGAAAAAAAATGTTGATATAGACAACAAACTTAAGGCTGAGAAAAATAATTCTATTAATCAAACTGAAAAAGTAACAAGTGAATTAGCTTCAATAAAATCTGTTGTTGAAGATCAAACTAAAAAAATGTCTAAAAAAAATAATCCAATTTTAGACATAAAAAATAAATCCGTTGCAGAAATTTCTTCAGAATTGTCTGCGTCTAAGTTGAAATCGGAAGATGTAAAACAAGAAAAAAATGTCGACACAATAAAGAATAAAATTAAAAAGGATAAGAAGAAATTTAATTTCTTTCCTTTTGTTTTTATTTTTCTAATTTTGTTTTTTTCTTCATTATTATTTTTTCGTTCTGCTTTATTTAGTTATAGTTATTTTTATTTTCCTAAAAACACCGAAAAATATATAGTAAAAATTAACGACGTTTTGAGTAGTGTTCAATTACCTATTTTGGTAGAATTAGGACATATCAAAATGGTTGATTTTGTAGCTACTATTCAGCAAGAGACTGTTAAGTTTTCTGGAGTCATTAAAAATAATTCTTTAAGACCAATATTGACTCCAAGAATAAGAATTTTAGCTATAAGAGAAGATAGAAAAATCTTAATGGAAAAAATTATAGTTACAAACGAGAAGATAATAATGCCTTCTTCAACTATTGAGTTCAACGATTTTTCTAGAATTAATTCTAAAGAAGAAAATATAAGTGTGAAAGCAGTAATCTTAAAAAAGTTATTTTGAAATTAATTATAATTTACTACTTTTTCTTTTGAAATTAATTCTTTTACGGTTTCTGGCTCTCTAATTAAGTAATCCCTTTTGTCATATATAATAATTTCTTTTGCGTCAGCTCTTGTATTGTAATTAGATCTCATTACTGACGAATATGCTCCTGTGGTTCTTATAGCTAACAGTTCACTACTTTCGACTTTTTCAATTTCTCTATCTAGGGCAATATAATCACCGGTTTCGCAAATTGGTCCTACAATATCAGTAACAATGACAGAATTATTTTTTTTCAAAACAGGTTCAACTTTGTGGTATGCCTCATATAAGGTAGGCCTTATTAAGTTATTCATGGCCGCATCAACAATTATAAAGTTTTTGTCTTGTGTCTTCTTATTTCTAATTACTTTTGTGACTAGTATGCCTGCTTCAGCTATCAGGCTTCTTCCTGGTTCAAAATTAAGCTTATAGTTGGTGTCAGCAAAAACATCTAACAAAATCTTTTTATAAGAAGAAAAATCGGGGGTTTGATTATTCTCATAATTTATTCCAATTCCTCCACCTAGGTCTAGAGTTGGAACCTTATAACCTTTGCTAACCAAATCATCCGCCAAATTTTTAAGACTTAGATATGCTTGATAAAAAAAGTTAAAATCAAAAATTTGTGAACCAATATGAACTGCTAAACCTACGGGGGTTATATAATTAAGTTCATGTAATTTTTTATATATAGAATTTACACTTTTAAAATCAATTCCAAATTTTGTCTCTTTATCTCCTGTAGATATTTTTTTATGTGTGTTTGGAGCAATATTGGGATTAACTCGTAAACATATGTTTGCATTTAATTTTAACTTAGATGCAACCTTAAATATGTCGTCTAGTTCTTCTTCTGACTCAATATTAAATTGTAGAATATTATTTTTAAGTGCTATTTCAATTTCAGAGTTTTCTTTACCAACCCCAGAAAAAATAATTTTTTGAGGAGACATACCAGCCGCAACACATTTTTCAAATTCGCCTATAGAAACTATATCTGCACCGCTCCCTAATTTAGAAAAATAACTTATTATTGCAAGGGCATCATTTGCTTTCACAGCGTAATGAATATTTCCTTTAACAACAGAAATAGTTTCTACAAAAGTATTATATCGTTCTTCCATTAATTTACTGTCATAAATAAATAAAGGTGTACCGTATTTCTGAACTAAATCACTAATTGGTATACCTTGAACACAGAGCTCTTTTTTATTATTCCTATGAAAACCTAATGAATACATAACAATATTTAATTCTTAAGAATGATTTCAGATGGTTTAATTGGTTCGTCTTTTCTTCCACAAGCATATAAAAACATTGAAGAAAATAAGAAGGTAATCAAAATTAATATTTTATAGTTCATATGATTTAATCCTTTAAAAATCTTTTTTTAGCTTCTCTTGCAGCTTTTAGAACATTTTTTGGAGCAGTACCGCCGTATGAGTTTCTACTAGAAACAGAGTTTTGTATCTTTAAAACGTCTAGAATTTTATTATCTGCCTCAGGAATAATTTTTTGTATATCTTTTAACGATAAACTTTCTAAAGTACAATCTTTCTCCTCTGCTAATAACACTATTCGCCCAGTGAGATGATGAGCGTCTCTAAAAGGTATATCTAAATTTATAACTAAATAGTCAGCTAAATCAGTTGCAGTTGGAAAGCCCTTTTGAAGAGCTTCAATCATATTATTAGGAATAGGTTGCAAGCCTTTAATCATTCCATCCATATTTACGATACACATTTGTATAGTCCTAGCTGTATCGAAAATTGGTTCTTTGTCTTCTTGCATATCTTTTCCATATGTCATTGGCAGCCCTTTTAGTACTGTCATTAGGCTTAGCATATTCCCAAATATTCTTCCTGGCTTAGCTCTAATCAACTCAGCAGCATCAGGATTTCTTTTTTGAGGCATAATACTTGAACCTGTTGTAAAACTCTCAGGTAATTTAATAAAATTAAATCTGTCAGAAGACCAAATAACTAACTCTTCGGCCAATCTAGATAAATGAATTGCAATCAAAGAGGCTGCTGACATAAATTCAACAGCAAAATCTCTATCTGAAACCCCATCCATAGAATTTTTGGTGGGTTTATCAAATCCTAATTTTTTTGAAACAAAATCACGATCAATTGGATAACTTGTTCCAGCCAAAGCTGCTGAACCTAAGGGTAATTCATTCAATCTTTTTCTACAATCAGTTAATCTACCTCTATCCCTACCAAGCATTTCAACGTAGGCGAGTAAGTGGTGTCCAAAGGTAACTGGTTGTGCAACCTGAAGATGTGTATAACCAGGCATTAACATGTCATAATACAGTTCTGATTTATCCATTAATGTTTTTTGAAGTAACTTCAGGTTTATTTCGATTTGGTCAATACTATCCCTAAGCCATAACTTTATATCTGTAGCTACTTGGTCGTTTCTAGATCTTCCAGTATGTAATTTTTTACCAGCATCGCCAATTAAATCAACTAATCTGTTTTCTATATTCATATGGATATCTTCTAACTTGATAGAAAAAGTAAAGTTATTATTAGATATTTCTGTCTTAATTTTGTTTAAACCTGTCTTTATTAATTTAAAATCTTTTTCAGATATAATTTTTTGTTTACACAGCATTTCTGCATGGACGATTGAAGCTTCAATATCTTGTTTGTATAGTTTTTTATCAAACTGAATAGATGAGTTAAACTCTTCCATTAATTTGTTAGAAGATGATGAAAATCTACCACCCCATATTTTGCTATTATTTTGTTCTTCAGAACTGTCTTTTTCATTTTTTAATCTATATTGAGTAATTAACAATTATTGATACTTATATTAGTTTAGACCATGAATACATCAAAAATTAATAAAAAAATATTATTATTCCTTCTCTTAATACTTTTTAGTAATAATGCTGTAGCCTCTGAGAGCTTAAAAAAGCTGAGTGTCAGCATACCATTTCCAAATCTAGCAATTTTAAATAGTAAAGAAAAACTTTTTATTTTTGATTTTGAAAAAAATTCAACAAGTGAAGGTTATGTAATCAACTTTTGGGCTACCTGGTGCGTTCCATGTAAAAAAGAACTACCCGACTTAAGTTTGCTTAATTTAAAACTTAAAAAGCACAATATAGAAGTATTAACTATTTCTATAGATAAGAAAAATATTAAAGAACAGTTAAGTTTTTTATTTAATAACGGCGCATCCGATTTAAACCATTTTTTTGATAAAGACATGAAAATTTATAAAGCATTAAAATTAAAGGGCATTCCTACAACTATTATAATCAATAAAAAAGGATCAGTAGTGTCAAAACACGAAGGTATCTTGAAATGGGGTGAAGCTAGGGTTGTTAAAAATATTATAAATTTACTTAATTAACTTTTCCATCTCAGGGACTGCTTTAAATAAATCTTCAGAAAGCCCATAGTCAGATACTGTAAAGATGGGTGCTTCTTCATCTTTATTGATAGCAACTATAACCTTGCTATCTTTCATACCAGCTAAGTGTTGTATTGCTCCAGAAATTCCTGCTGCAATATATAAGTTTGGTGCTACTACTTTTCCAGTTTGCCCAACTTGCCAGTCATTAGGAACGTATCCTGCATCAACTGCAGCTCTGCTGGCTCCCATTGCAGCTCCAAGTTTGTCTGCAAGTTTTTCAAGAACTTGGAAGTTTTCACTAGAACCTAGCCCTCTACCACCTGATACCACTATGTCAGCTGCAGTTAATTCAGGTCTTTCATTTTTAGAAAGTTCAGAATTTATGTACTTTGACAAAGTTGTCTTTTCACCAGATTTAATGGAGGTGGTTTTCGTCTCTTTATCACTGATAATAGCTTTTTCAAAAGCAGTAGTTCTTATTGTTAATATTTTTAAGTTATCGTTACTTTTGCAAGTTGCAATTGCATTACCTGCATATATTGGTCTCTTAAAAGTATCAATGTCAATTATTTCAATAACATCTGGAATGATCATTACATCTAACAATGCTGCTAAACGTGGAGCAGTATTTTTACCATTTGCTGTATTAGAAAATAATACATGTGTATATTTTTTAGCAATAGAATGAATTAAAATGGAAGTATCTTCAGCTAAAGGGTTTTCATAAATTTTTTCATCACAAAATAGAACCTCATTAATACCTTCAATTTTACTAGTTGATTCAATCACTGTCTGACAATTATTTCCAATAACTAATACATCTGTATTTCCAATTTGTTTAGCAGCATTTACGGTATGTAAAGTTGCTGGTAAAAGTTCATTATTGTTATGTTCAACTATTACTAATATACTCATTTTATATCCTTATTGAATTTATATTACTTTTGCTTCATTCTTTAATTTATCAACTAATTCTTCAATAGTTTTTAACATTATACCTGATTGACGCTTAGATGGCTCCTCAACTTTTAATATGTCCAAACGCTGCTTAATATCTATTTTAAGTTCTTCAATTTTTATCTGATTGATAGGTTTCTTTTTTGCTTTCATAATGTTAGGTAAGCTAGCATATCTAGGCTCATTTAGTCTTAAGTCTGTACTAATTACTGCTGGTAAAGTAACTTGTATGTTCTCAATGCCACCATCAACTTCCCTACTTACCTTTGCTATTTTATCATCAATTTCTATTTTACTTGCAAAAGTAGCTTGTGGCCAATTTAATAAAGCGGCAACCATTTGGCTAGTAGCATTCATATCATCGTCAATGGCTTGTTTTCCCAAAATCATTAAATCAATATTTTCTTTTTTGGCTATAGATGAAATGATTTTTGCAATATTTAGTGGTTCTAAAGTTTCATTAACTTCAACAAAAATGCCTGAATCTGCGCCCATAGCAAGTGCATTTCTAATTGTTTCTTGTACCTGAGATACACCTATAGAAATAGCTATTACTTCTGTTGCAACTCCTTTTTCTTTAAGTCTTAATGCTTCTTCAACAGCTATTTCATCAAATGGGTTCATGGACATTTTAACATTATCTAACTCAACGCCTGAATTATCGCTTTTAACTCGTACTTTTACGTTATAATCCACAACTCTTTTAACGGGTACTAAGATTTTCAAATTTTTCTCCTTTAACATATATTATCAATTAATCTTGATTTAAACCTGGAATCCACAAAATATCCTTTAATCCATTTTCATTCAAGACCCTACATAAAACAAATAACAAGTCAGACAATCTATTTAGATAAATCAGAGATTGCGCATTTATAGGTTCTTCGCTACCTAAAAGTGAGGTGTCTCTTTCTGCTCTTCTGGCAATTGTTCTAGACATATGAAGCAAAGAAGACGCCTCTGTTCCTCCTGGAAGGATAAAAGAATTCAATGGTTTTAAATTACTGTTAAACTTGTCAATTTGTTGTTCAATTTTTTCAACTTGAGTCTTTTTTATTCTAAGTGGAGGATATTTTTCCTTAGTTTCAGAAATAGGTGTAGATAAGTCTGCGCCTAGATCAAATAAGTCATTTTGAATTTCTCTAATTAAATTTTTGATCTCTATGCGGCGTTTGTTGTCAGTATTATTATTGTTTAAGCACAAGTAAACTAAACCTAATGACGAATTTAATTCATCAACAGACCCATAAGCCTGTGGCCTTGGTGAATGTTTTGCTACTCTACTTCCATCAGTAAGACCTGTTGATCCGTTATCCCCTGTACGAGTATAAATTTTATTTAATTTAACCATTAATAGACCTCTTATATATTAATAGGCAAACAAAAATTAAAATGGCTACTGCCTGAAATACTATTCTATATCTCATTATAAGGTTGCTCTTTGATTTGTTGTACTCGCCACCTCTAGCCATAGTTATTAGACCCCAAGCAAGGATCAAAACTACTAAAGACATGCATATAAACAATATTATATTATACCAATCCATTATAAAGATCCTTAAATAATATTAACAAATTTTTCATTTTTATTTAAAAAGGCTGCTTTGACCGTATTATGCATTAAGCATGCAATTGTCATTGGACCAACACCACCAGGAACAGGTGTAATTTTTTGAGAAACATTAATGACACTTTCAAAATTTATATCTCCTACAAGTTTATATTTTTTTTCATTAGTTTTTGCATTCTCTAATTTTAATCTATTAATACCAACGTCTATTATGATTGCATTGGGTTTTATATAGGTGTCATCAATCATTTCAGGTTTTCCAATTGCTGATATCAAAATATCAGCATCACTACAATGTTCTTTGAGATTTTTTGTTTTGGAGTGAGTTACAGTAACAGTACAGTTGGATGAAAGTAACAATGAGGCCATAGGTTTGCCAACAATATTAGATCGACCAATAATCACAACATTTTTCCCATCCAACTCATTCAATTCTTTTTTTAGCATATAGAAACACCCCAGCGGCGTACAAGGAACAAAGTCAGGGTCACCCATTAATAACTTTCCAAAGTTAATTGGATGAAAGCCATCAACATCTTTAGAAGGATTAATTGATTGAATTATAAGTTTTTCAGAAATATGAAGTGGAAGTGGAAGTTGAACAAGAATTCCATCTACATTTGTATCTTTATTTAATTTATATATTTCGTTTAATAAATGTTCTTCAGAAGTATCAATAGGAAGCTTAATTTCGACAGATGTAATATTATTTTTTTCAGCTGTAAGTATCTTATTTTTAACATATATTTTACTTGCAGGATCTTCACCAACTAATAAGACGGCTAAACATGGGTTGCGAAGAAATTTTTTTGAATAGTGATTACTTAATGGAAAAATTTCTTTAAGAAGATTTTCAGCATACTGCTTACCATTAATAATTTTACTAATATTTTGCATAAAAATATTTTATAATCCTAGTCTATAATCTGTAATTAAGTTTTTTAAAAAACTCAGCAACAGTATTACTATAACTGGAGACAAGTCTATACCCGATAATAATGGAATATATTTTCTAATTTTACCCAATAATGGTTCATGAATTGAAATAAGTGCTCTAAAAATAGTATTTATAATTTTATTATAGTTATTAATCATTTGAAATTGAACTAGCAGGCCCATGATTACATAGACGAACAAAGTATATAAGTAGAGAGTAATTATTTCATTGATTAATATTAGCAGTGCATTCATTTCAAATAACTAGTTCGATTATGTTACATTTATATAGATAATACTTATTAATAATAATACTATAGTTATTATAAAATTTTTATATAACTAAGAAAAAGGGTATTTGAAATGTCTGTTATACAAATAAATAAATTATTCTGCCTGTTTGTAACAGTTTCAACTATTTTTACTTTTCCTTCTATCTCCATAGCAGATAAATATAACTGGAATAATATTGTAAAAGAGGCATCTGGTCAGACTGTTTATTTTCACGCATGGGGCGGAGCTGAAAATATAAATACATATATAAACTGGGCAGCAGAGACAGTTAAAAAAACATATAATATTAATGTTAAGCATGTAAAAATTTCTGATACTTCAAATGTTGTAAGTAGGATATTAGCTGAAAAAAACGCTAAAAATAATAAAAATGGTGCTGTAGATTTAGTATGGATTAATGGTGAAAATTTTTCTTCAATGAAAAGAAATAATTTATTGTTAAAAGAAAATTGGGTTATTGAGCTTCCAAATTCTAAATTTCTAGATTTTAAAAATAATCCAAGTTTACTAAATGATTTTGGTATTCCTACAGATGGAATGGAAATGCCCTGGGGTGTATCACAATTAAATTTTTATTATGATAGTAAATATATAAACATGCCTCCCAAATCAGCCTTAAGTCTAAAAAAATATATCTTAAATAATAGAGGAAGGTTTACTTTTCCTCAGCCACCAGACTTTGTTGGTACAAGTTTTTTAAAGCAAATTTTAATTGAGTTAATTGCTGATAAAAGTATTTTAAAACGAGAATATATTAAATCTGAACATGAAAAAATGCTTAATCCTTTATGGAATTGGTTAGATGCAGTCACGCCTCATTTATGGAGAAATGGAAAAAATTATCCATCTAACTATTTATCTTTAACTGAACTCGTTGCTGATAGAGAAATAGATATTGGAATGGCATTTAATATTGCTCATGCGTCTAACGCTATATCGGAAGGTAAACTTACTAATACAGTAAAGAGTTATATTCATAATGGTGGAACATTAGCTAATGTTCATTTTTTATCTATTCCCTATAATTCTTCAAGTATTGCGTCAGCTAAAGTTTTTATTAATTTTCTAATTTCTCCTGAAGCACAATTAAAAAAACAAAATAAAGATTTTTGGGGTGATCCAAGTGTTTTGTCATCAAAAAAGCTTATGCCTGAATGGAAAAATAAATTTTTAAATTTACCAAGAGGTGTTGCAACATTAAGTAATGAAGAGTTAGATTTAAAACTTGAGGAGCCTCACCCTTCATGGGTAAAGGTTATTGAAGATAAATGGATAAAAAAATATGGATCCAATAATTAACTTTCAGATAAAAAAACTTGAGTTTTAGATATATTCAAATTCTTTTAATGCTTTTAGGTTTAATAGTAATTATTCCAATATTTTTTGGTTTCTTAGGTTTTTTTTTACCGTCATTTGGCTATTTTCCTGTTATTGGTCAAAATAATTTTGGATTAAGTTATTTTTATTCCTCTTTTGAATTACCAGGAATATCAAAATCTATTATATTATCTATTTTCACGGGCTTTTTCTCTACTATTCTTGCCTTGTTTTTTTCACAAGTTATTATTTTAAACATCTTTCAAACAAAAATTTATAAATATATCAGAATAATTATGTCACCTCTTTTGGCTCTGCCACACATAACCATGGCAGTAGGTTTAATTTTTTTATTTTCGCCAAGTGGTTTGTTTTTTAGATTAATTTCTCCATGGTTAACTGGTTTTGATAGACCTCCAAATTTTTTTATTGTTCCAGACGATTATGGTATATTTCTAATCTTAGGCCTTCTTTTAAAAGAAACTCCTTTTTTTTTATTACTCTCCTTGTCTGCATTAGAACAGTTGCCTGCTAATCAATTATTTAATGTCGGTAAATCTCTTCAACATCATAGTTTTTCAACTTGGTGCTTATTGATATTTCCATTAATATATAAAAAACTAAGGTTAGTAGTATTTATTGTTATTGCATTTGCAGCATCTGTTGTTGACATGTCATTATTGCTTGCCCCGTCTACGCCATCTACTTTAGCCATTAGAATATTCCAAATTTATCAAACTTCAGATTTAGATTCAATATTTGTTGCGTCTAATTTAGCCTTAATTCAACTTTTTATAATAGTAGTTCTTATTTTATTTTGGATTATTTTGGAAAAAATAATTAAGAAAAATTTTTTTTACATATTTCTAATTCGAGTACTATCTAGAAAAAAAACTAGATTTATAGATAGCTTTTTTATTGTTGCGATGGTTTTATTTTTATTATCTACAATAGGTATATTGTGTTCAATTTTTTGGAGCATTGGTGAAAATTGGTATTTTCCAAAATTTTTGCCAGATACATTTGATTTTTCTAATATTACTAATTTTCTTTATAAAAACCAATCATTAGTCTTAATGTCTATATACATATCTTTTTTGGTTTCAAGTTTGTCAATAATTTTAATTATAATTTGGGTTGAATTAGCTGAAATACTAAATATCAAATATTTTTATTTTGAATGGATAATATTTATCCCGTTGTTTATTCCTCAAATATCATTTTTGGTTGGCCTTCAGAGTTTCATTGTAATGCTTAACTTTCAGGATTTTCTAATACCACTGATACTTGTAGAGTTACTATATGTGTTGCCATATTGTTTTATAATTTTAACTCCAGCTTTAAGAGAAATTAAAAAAGAATTTATTAAGGTTGGATTAAGTTTGGGGAAAAACAGAATTGAACGATTGTGGCAAATAAAAATTCCATTAATCTTTTCTACTTTATTAACATCCTTTGGTATTGGGATGATTGTTTCTTTATCATTATATACGCCTGTTTATTTTATAGGTGCTGGTAGAATAACTACTCTTACGGTAGAAGCTTTAAATTTAGCTTTAAGCGGTTCAAGACAAGATTTAGGTTTGGCAACTTTTTTTCAGGTTATCATTCCAATATCAATTTTATTAATTATTGCTTATTTAAACAAAAAAATCACTAAATGGAGGTATTAAAAACTTTAAGATTACTTGATAAGCTTAGTTAAATCACTTATAGAACGAATATGTAATTTTTCAGGAGAGTAATTTGTCGAATTTATCTGCATTTAAAGGTAAGAAAATAGCTATTATGGTAGCAAGTGGCTTTAATGAAGAGCAGTTTTTAATAATTCAAAAAACTCTTTTAGCAGCTGAGGGATCTTATACAATAATTTCAAGGGATATTGGGACAACTAATGGCTGGGCTTCAAACAATTGGGGTCTTTCTTATCCTGTTGACCAAGCTGTATCTGAGACACTAGCAATTGATTTTGATGCTCTTATAGTTCCAGGTGGGTCAAATCAAATTGAAACTTTAAGCAACGACCTTCATGTCAGACGAATTTTAAGGGCTTTTTTAAGAGAAAACGAACCTGTTGCTTTAGCAGGAGTGTCAACAATGTTACTAACTACCATAGACGCTGCAAAAGGAAGAAAAGTTGCTGCCTCAGATGCTGATAGTGCTCTTTTAATAGCTGCAGGAGCTGAAATAATTGATAACCCTACTGTTAGAGATACTAACTTAATAAGTGCAACAAGTGGAGAAACAGGAATCTCAGATCTTTTGGAAATGTTAGCTCAAGCTATAAACGATAATTCACAAAACTAGGTTATCTCAGTGAGTAAAATAAAAATAATTAGTCCTTGTATTGGTGTTTGCAAATTAGACATAGATAGTAACATCTGCGTTGGATGTTTAAGGACTGCCGATGAAATAGCAAATTGGCCTCAATTAGACAATGAAAAAGCAATGAAAATTATGAAACAAATCAAAGATAGATATATCACTGAAAAAACATCAAACTAAAATTTAAGGAACTAGTGAAAATGCACAAATATAGAACTCATAAATGTGATGAACTTCGACATCACAATGTCAAAGATGTTGTAAAGCTATCTGGTTGGGTCCATAGAAAAAGAGATCATGGACAACTTATATTTATTGACTTAAGAGATCATTACGGCTTGACACAAGTGGTCGTGGATTCATCAAACGATAATTTTTCTACTATTGAGAACCTGTCTCTTGAAAGTGTAATAACCATAACGGGCATTGTAGTTGAAAGGTCTTCAGATACAATTAACAAAAGTCTTCCGACCGGTGATATAGAAGTTAATTTAACTGAATTAGAAATTATTTCAAAATCTAATGCTTTGCCTCTTCAAGTAAATTCTGATGAAGATTATGGTGAAGAAACAAGATTGAAATTTAGGTATTTAGATCTCAGAAGAAACAGGCCTCATTCAAATATAATATTGAGATCAAATATTATACAAACAATTAGAAATAAAATGTTAGAATTAGGGTTTATAGAATTTCAAACGCCTATTCTAACCGCTTCTAGCCCAGAAGGCGCAAGAGACTTTTTAGTCCCCTCAAGGCTAAATAAGGGTAAGTTTTATGCATTGCCTCAAGCCCCTCAACAATTCAAGCAATTAATTATGGTGTCTGGATTTGACAAATATTTTCAAATTGCTCCTTGTTTTAGGGACGAGGATAGTAGAGCAGACAGGTCACCAGGAGAGTTTTATCAACTTGACTTAGAAATGTCCTATGTAGATCAAGAAGATGTTTTTGATGCAGTTCAGCCAGTTATAAGAGAAGTTTTTACAAAATTCTCAAAAAAAACAATTGATGAAGTTTTTCCAAAAATTACTTACAAAGATTCAATGCTAAAGTATGGAAACGATAAACCAGATTTAAGATTTGATCTTGAAATTAAGGATGTTACTGAAGTATTCACTAATTCTGGCTTTAGTATTTTTGCTAATTCTATTGAAAATGGATCAATTGTTAGGGCAATCCCTGGCCCGGAATGTGGTTCAAGGTCAGTTGCTGATAGAATGAATAGTTGGGCACAATCAGAAGGTGCTCCTGGAATGGGGTATATAATATATAGTGAAAGTACAGCAAAAGGACCAGTTGCAAACGCTTTAGGTATTGAAAAAGCTTTAAGTATGCGAGATTTATTCAACTTAAAAGATGGAGATGCTTTGTTTTTTTCTTGTGCTAAAGAAAACGACGCGGCGAGTTTGGCAGGTAAAGCAAGAGTAAAAATTGCAACCGATAAAAAACTTATAAAAGAAAATATATTTAAATTTTGTTGGATAGTTGATTACCCAATGTTTGAAAAAGATGAAAACACAGGTAATATAGAATTTTCACACAATCCTTTTTCCATGCCTCAAGGAGGTATGGATGCACTTTTGAATAAAGATCCATTAGACATATTAGCTTATCAATATGACTTAGTATGTAATGGTATAGAATTATCTTCAGGAGCTATAAGAAACCACGTCCCTGATATCATGTATAAAGCTTTCGAAATTGCTGGTCACAAGCCTGATGTTGTCGATAATAAGTTTCCTGGCTTGATTAATGCTTTTAAATTTGGAGCTCCGCCGCATGGAGGGATTGCTCCTGGAATTGATAGAATTGTTATGTTACTAGCTGATGAACCTAATATAAGAGAAGTGATATTATTTCCAATGACAGGTAAAGCAGAGGATTTAATGATGAATGCACCTAACGATATCAATGAAGTTCAACTGAAGGAACTTGGTATAAAATTAGACAAGAAAATTAAAATCAATTAGTTTTAACGTTCATATTATTTCTATGCATTGATATAGTGAAACATATAAAGAGGATTACAGCACCAGTTTGATGTAAAGCACCTAGGTGAACAGGAACCATATTTATCAAAGTTATAATACCTAACAAAAACTGAAAACAAACAACGCAAGATAAAAAGATAGCTATTCTTTTAGATTTTAAATCTTTGTTGCTACTGTAAGATTTAAAGCTATAAATTAAGACCGTAATTATTGTTAAGAGAGCCAAGTGTCTATGGTGGAATTGTGCGGATGCTGGGTTTTCAAATGGGTCTAAAAATTTATATTCTCCGTAATTTTCTGGTATTAGATTACCGCCCATTAATGGGTATTCGTTATACATTAGGCCAGCATCCATACCAGCAACAAAAGCTCCAGCAACAATTGTTGTCGATAAAATCAAAAAAACTAAAAAACTGAAATTGAATTTGATTGCAGAATGTCCTTCTTTGGTGTCAAGATAAGCCCAGACTAAAAGAAATAATATTAACAAAGCATTCGACAAGTGAACTGTCAGTCTATATTGAGATACGGACGGATCATTAACTAATCCTGACTTTACCATCCACCAGCCAATAAAACCTTGAAGACTTCCAAGTAATAATATTAGGAATACCTTGTTTAGTGTTTGTTTTGGAATTTGTTTAAAAAATAAAAAAATTATTAATGGTATAATAAAAACAAAACCTATTAATCTACCCCATAGTCTATGAAAATATTCCCAGAAAAATATTTTTTTAAATTCATGTAATTCTATTCCATGATTTTTGTATATGTATTCAGGGGAAAGTTTATATAGATTAAAAACTCTATTCCATTCTAAGTCTGACATTGGGGGAAGAAAGCCAAGTAAAGGCCGCCATTCAACCATTGATAAACCTGAGCCAGTCAATCTTGTTATGCCACCTATAATAACCATTAAAAATACCATCAAAGCTGATATTAACAGCCAAGTTGCAATATATTTTTGAGAAGATAAGGCTATATATGGCATTATTACAGTATTGGAACATTGAAAATCATGTCATATAGATGATGTCAAATTCAGAAAAATCAATATTTTTAATAATTTTTTTATTTGATCTTGAAAGTTAATATTACGCTTACTATTTAAGCAACATCAATAACTCGTTTATTGTTTAATTTAACTTTTAAAATAGGGAGATAAGGCATGAAGTTTAGGCCACTTCACGATAGAGTTGTAGTTGAGCGTCTCGAAGCAGAGGAGAAAACTGCAAGCGGTATTATAATTCCAGATTCAGCACAAGAAAAACCAATGCAAGGTAAAATAGTTGCAGCAGGTTCAGGAGCACGTGATGAAACAGGTAAAATTCAACCTTTAGATGTTAAAGAAGGTGATGTTGTACTTTTTGGAAAATGGTCCGGTACTGAAGTTAAGCTTGATGGAAAAGATCTATTGATCATGAAAGAAAGCGATATCATGGGAATAATGGGTTAATTTATTCCTTTATTTAAAAAATTACGTTACAATTTGAAAGGACGATAAAATGGCTGCTAAAGAAGTCAAATTTGGTGCAAATGCACGTGCTCAAATGTTAGAAGGTGTAGATATTCTAGCTGAAGCAGTAAAGGTTACACTTGGACCTAAAGGAAGAAATGTTGTTATTGATAAAGCATTTGGAGCTCCAAGAATAACTAAAGACGGCGTTACCGTTGCAAAAGAAATTGAACTTAAAGATAAATTTCAAAATATGGGCGCTCAAATGGTTAGAGAAGTAGCATCTAAGGCAAACGATGTTGCCGGTGATGGTACTACTACTGCTACAGTTTTAGCTCAAGCAATTGTTAAAGAAGGTTCAAAGGCAGTAGCCGCCGGCCTTAATCCTATGGATTTAAAAAGAGGTATTGATTTAGCTATTGAAGCTGTAGTTGCAGATTTAGAAACACGATCCAGCACGATCTCCACCAATGCAGAAGTTGCACAAGTGGGTACACTTTCAGCTAATGGTGAAGGTGACATTGGAGACATGATAGCAAAAGCCATGGATAAAGTTGGTAACGAAGGTGTGATCACAGTTGAAGAAGCAAAAACTCTTGCAACAGAATTAGATGTTGTTGAGGGAATGCAATTTGACAGAGGTTATTTATCACCATATTTCATTACAGACGCAGATAAAATGAAGGTTGTAATGGATGATCCATACATTCTTCTTTTTGAAAAGAAATTAGCCAATCTTCAAGAAATGTTACCAGTTCTAGAAAAGGTTGTTCAGTCTGGAAAGCCTCTTTTGATAATAGCTGAAGATGTTGAAGGTGAAGCCTTAGCTACGCTAGTTGTAAATAAACTAAGAGGTGGTTTAAAAATAGCTGCTGTAAAAGCTCCAGGTTTTGGCGATAGAAGAAAAGCTATGCTTGAAGATATTGCAATATTAACAAAAGGTGATTTAATTTCTGAAGATTTGGGTATTAAATTAGACAATGTTACTCTTGAAATGCTTGGAACAGCCAAACGTGTTGAAGTTACAAAAGAAGAAACTACAATTATAGATGGTGCAGGCACTAAAGATGATATTGCAGCTAGATGTAATCAAATCAGAGCACAAATAGAAGAAACAACGTCCGACTATGATAAAGAAAAGTTACAAGAACGTTTAGCAAAATTAGCTGGCGGTGTTGCTGTTATTAAGGTTGGTGGCGCTACTGAGGTTGAAGTTAAAGAGCGTAAGGATCGTGTTGACGATGCTATGCATGCTACAAGAGCAGCTGTCGATGAAGGTATTGTTCCAGGTGGAGGAGTTGTTTTTGTGAAAGCTATTCCTGCATTAGACAAAGTAAAATTTGATAACCCTGACCAAAAAGTTGGTATTGACATTGTTAGAAGAGCATTAAAAGCTCCAGCAAAACAAATAGCTGATAATGCAGGCCAAGACGGGGCGGTTATTGTTGGAAAACTTTTAGAGTCAACTGACGCAAATTTTGGTTTTAATGCTCAAACTGGTGAGTTTACAGACTTAGTTAAGGCTGGTGTTATTGACCCTACTAAAGTTGTGAGATCAGCTTTACAAAATGCAGCTTCTGTTGCAGGTCTTTTAATTACCACCGAGGCAATGGTTGCTGATAAGCCAGAACCTGCTTCTGGTGGCGCTGCAGGCGGAATGCCTGACATGGGCGGCATGGGCGGCATGGGCGGCATGGGCGGCATGGGTGGTATGCCGGGTATGATGTAAATTACCGTTTAAAAATTTTCTTAAAACACCTCGCAATTAATTTTGTGAGGTGTTTTTTTTGTTTAAAAAAAGATAAATTCTTGCATACAAATGATATCTATTATAGCTATAGGTTAAATCTAACAGAAATAAATTTATGGATAATTCAGAAATATATAAATTAGCTGAAAAATCAAATTCTTGGGCCTTTGTTGAAGCTAGAAATTTAAGAGATAGATTGAATAAGTTAGGTTCGTCGGCAGGTTTAGATGGAGAAAATCCAGTTTTATTTGAAACTGGATACGGTCCCTCTGGGTTACCACATATAGGTACTTTCGGAGAAGTAGCCAGAACTAACATAGTACGTCATGCATTCTATATCTTAACTGGTAGAAATACAAAGTTAATATGTTTTTCAGACGATATGGATGGTTTTCGTAAAGTTCCTGAAAACGTACCAAATCAAGATTTACTTCAAAATTATTTAGACCAACCCCTTACCAATGTCCCAGATCCTTTTGAAAAGTATGATAGCTTCGGATCTCACAATAACGCTAAATTAAAAGAGTTTTTAAACCAGTTTGGTTTTGAATATGAATTCGTCTCTGCAACTGATTGTTATAAAAGTGGAAAATTTAATAATGCTTTAAAAGAAATCTTGTTACATTATGAAAGTATAAAAAATATAATTTTACCTACTTTAGGCGAAGAAAGAAAAAAAACTTATAGTCCTTTTTTGCCAATTTGCCCTAATTCTGGGAAAGTTTTACAAGTTAATATAGAGTCTATCAATAAAGAAAGTAATACAGTTAGTTATTTAGACGATAATACTAAAGAATTAGTAACTGTTTCAATTCTAGGAGGGTCGTGCAAGTTACAATGGAAGTGTGATTGGGCTATGCGTTGGTTTTCATTAGGAGTGGATTATGAAATGGCAGGCAAGGATTTATCAGAAAGCGTAATTCTCTCAAGTAGAATTTTAAAAGTTCTTGGTAAATCCCCTCCATCTGGTTTTTCATACGAGTTGTTTTTAGATAGTAATGGTGAGAAAATTTCAAAGTCTAAGGGTAATGGGCTTTCTATTGAAGAATGGTTAAGATATGGAACCCCAGAATCTTTAAGTTTATTTATGTATACAAATCCCAAAAGAGCAAAAAAGCTTTACTTTGACATTATTCCTAAAACAACCGATGAATATTTTTCTCATTTAAAAAAATATGAAGAACAAACTGCTGAACAGAAAATTGAAAATCCAGTTTGGCATCTTCATAATGGTCAACCGTCTAATGTAAATTTTCCAGTTACTTATACATTATTATTAAATTTAGCATCAGTTTGTCATGCAGAAGATATTGATGTTGTTTGGGGTTATGTATCAAGTTATGCTCCAAATTTGAAAAGATCTGCAGAGTTAGATTCTTTAATACAATTAGCTGTAAACTACTATAAAGAAAAAATTGAACCTTATAAAAAATATAGATTGCCCGATCAGAAGGAAAGAAAAGGTCTTATTGAATTAGTTCAAATCCTCAAAACTTTGGATCATAATACCTCATCGGAAGAAATTCAGTCAATCGTATTTGCAATTGGAAAAAAACTTGAGTATCAAAATTTGCGTGATTGGTTTAAAGGTTTATATGAAACAGTTTTAGGTCAATCAGAAGGCCCTAGAATGGGAAGTTTTATTAAGTTATATGGAATTGAATCAACAAAATTATTATTAGAAAAGGTTCTTGAAGGTCATTTAACAAATAAATAGGTCAAAAATGATTTGGAAATTTTTTACTTTTTTAGTTCGTATATTAGATCCTGAAAAAGCTCATAATATTACTTTGTTAGCTTTGAAATATGGTTTGCATCCAAGGCTACAAAAAATAAAAATTAAAACAAAAATAAATAATTTAGAATTTGCAAACCCACTTGGAATTGCTGCAGGCTTTGACAAAAATGCTGAAGTAATAAAAACAATACATTCTTTGAATTTCGGTTTTACTGAAGTTGGAACAATTACTCCTATATCACAATATGGAAATCCAAAACCTAGAGTATTTAGGTTGGAAAAAGATAAAGCCATAATTAATAGAAATGGTTTCAATAATTTGGGTATGGAAAAAGCCAAAAAAAAATTAGAGAATTATAGAAGAAAATTTCCTGTGGGAAGTGAGTTTCTTGTTGGCGTTAATATTGGACCTAACAAAGACAGTATAAATAGATTTAAAGATTATGAAGTTCTTTCACAAAACCTGTCAAGTTTTGCAGACTACATTACGATTAACATTTCATCACCGAACACTCCAAATCTAAGAGATTTCCATGAAGTTAAAAACTTAAAAAAAGTTGTTATGTCTGTGAAAAATGGAATTTTAAGATCTAAGAATACCAATTTAATTCCCGTTTTTCTTAAAATTGCTCCTGATATTACTCCAGATGATTTAGAAGAAATTATTAAGGTTTCAAATCAAGAAATTATAACTGGTCTTATAATATCAAATACGACAATCGATAGAGAGCAAGACCTTAAGTCCTTTAACTCTAAGGAGTTGGGAGGATTGTCTGGAGCACCATTATTTTTAAAATCAACTAATTTACTATCTTTAGCTAATCAAATTATAAAAGAAAATAATTTGAAACTTTATTTAATAGCTGCAGGAGGAATTTCTGATTGTCAATCTGCGTACGCAAAAATATTGTGTGGGGCACATTTAATCCAATTATATACATCAATGACATATGAAGGTCCTTTGGTTGCAAATAAAATAATAAAAGGCTTATTGATGTTAATGAAAAGGGATAACATTCTTAATATTGATGATATTAGAGGAATTATAAAAAATCCAGAAACAGCAATGAAAATTGCATTTGAGGGTTTTAAGCAATATAAAAGTTGATCACTTTTCATTTTGCTTGACCTTTTTAAAGTCATAATTTATATAGATATCTTATTAATTTAGGGGTCAAGAATGTCTAGAGTGTGTGAAATTTCTGGTAAGAATGTTATGAGTGGCAATAATGTAAGTCATGCTAAAAATAGAACTAGAAGAAAATTCTTGCCCAATCTACAAAATGTGAAATTATTCAGTAAATCTCTAGATAAATTCATTAATATGAAGATATGTGTTCGTTCTCTTAAGACAGTTGAGAAGAATGGGGGTCTAGACGATTACTTGAAGAAGACAAGTAATAGGGTTTTAGCACCAGAGGCAATAGCTATAAAAAACACAATCTTAAAGCATGTAAAAAAAGATCAAAACGTTAATAAGCTTTAATCTTCATTAAATAAATCAGCTAATTGCTCAGTGAGAGCTCCACCAAGTTGTTCTGCGTCTGTCAAAGTCACAGCTTTATTATAATATCTAGTGACATCATGGCCTATCCCAATAGCAACAAGTTCAATAGGTGACCTGTTTTCTATGAATGAAATAACTTGTTTTAAATGTAACTCAAGATAATTTCCACTATTTGATGATAAGGTTGTGTCATCTACTGGCGCTCCATCACTTATAACCATCAAAATTTTTCGATCTTCTAATCTTCCTAATAATCTTTCATGGGCCCAAATTAAGGCTTCACCGTCAATATTCTCTTTTAAAACACCTTCTCGTAGCATTAGGCCTAAAGAATTTTTTGCTCTTCTCCAAGGTGTGTCAGCAGGTTTATAGATAATGTGTCTTAAATCGTTTAGTCTACCTGGGTAAGAGGGTTTGCCATCATTAATCCATTGTTCTCTTGATTGTCCACCTTTCCATGCTTTGGTTGTGAAACCTAGAATTTCAACTTTAACTCCACATCTTTCTAAAGTTCGTGCCATTATGTCTGCACAAATGGCTGCTATGGTTATTGGACGACCTCTCATAGATCCAGAGTTATCAATTAATAAAGTTACAATGGTGTCCCTGAATTTCATATCTTTTTCCTGTTTATAAGATAGTGGAAATAATGGTTGAGTAATTATTCTAGAGAGTTTTGATGCGTCTAACATTCCTTCTTCAAGGTCAAAGTTCCATGTTCTATTTTGCTTGGCTTGTAATTTTCTTTGAAGTTTATTTGCGAGTCTAGCTATAGCTCCTTGTAAAGTTTCCAGTTGTTTGTCTAAGGTTGCTCTCAATCTACTTAACTCTTCTTCTTCGCATAAGTCTGTGGCGTTCACAATCTCATCAAATTTTGAAGAAAATACTTGATAATTAGAACTATCCTGACTTTTACCTTGATTATGTCCCGCAAGAGGATTGGAAGCAATTTCACCCTCACCTTCACCCTCCTGATCCTCTGAATCTCCATCTTGTGCTTCTCCATCTAATTCTCCCTGATCTTCTTGTGTATCTGCACCTCCGTCTAAGCCAGCTTCCTGATCATCTTCTGATTCACCTTGAGAAGAATTATTATCATCCTCATTTTCATTTTGGTCAGAGTTGTTGTCTTCATTATCATCTTCATTATTACTATTATTATTGTCGGTTTCACCAATATCCGCTTGAAGCGCAGTTAATAACTCTTTTGTTTTTTTTGCAAAAATTTCTTGGTCTTGAGTATTTTCGGATAGTTGATTTAGAAGATTTCCTATCCTACTATTTATCCAAGGACGCCATTTCTCTAGGGATATTGACGTGTTTGACGGTGAATCTGAACCTGTTATTTTTTCTCTTATAACTAAATGAAGTGCATTAACTAAAGCCTCTTTGTCATCGTTGCCAGGAATAGGTAAAACAGCTTCTTTAAATTTTCTTACAACTAGTTCTTGTAAATTATTTTTTACACCTAAAAGTTTTTTAGTGCCTTCAGCTTCTATACGAGCTTCTTCTGCTAATTGAAATATTTGAGAAGAAAGCTCAGATTTAGGAGTTAACTTAGTATGTAAAATTGGATCATGGTATTTTATTTTTAAAGCAATTTTGTCAGCTTCACCTCTTAAACTATTTAATTGCTCTTTATCTAATTCTTTTAATATTTGAGGCAACCTTATTTCTTTTGAAGATAAGTGGCTTGAAGTACCAGAAAACTTGATTTCACGCTCATTATCTAAGTTACCTGAAATCGCTTTTAATGTGGAAGCAGTTGCTATTTGAAATTGAGAATTTTCAGACTTATTAGTCATTTTAGGATTTAATCATCATTGGACTTTTTTGTTTCAATTAGATCTCTACTAAAACATCTTTGATAATATTCAGATACTATCGGCCTTTCCATTTCATCACACTTATTGAAGAAAGTTAACTTGAATGCTAAATCTATATCCTCAATTATATTTGTGTTTTCCGCCCATGTAATCACTGTTCTAGGTGACATTACAGTTGACAGGTCACCTGAAACAAAGCCATTCCTTGTCAGCTCAGCAATTGCTACCATAGATTTAATAGTTTCCTTACCTTCTTTAGAGCTAAAATTTGGTACTTTAGATATAACAATTTTTTCTTCTGCATCTGCATGTAGGTAATTTAAAGTTGAAACAATAGACCATCTATCCATCTGACCTTGATTGATTTGTTGCGTTCCATGATATAAACCTGTGGTATCACCTAATCCAACTGTGTTAGCAGTAGCAAATAATCTAAAATTTTGATGAGGATTAATTACCCTATTATTATCCAATAGCGTTAATTTTCCAGCCACTTCAAGTACTCTTTGAATAACAAACATAACATCTGCTCTTCCTGCGTCATATTCATCAAAAACAATGGCAACTGGGTTTTGAAGTGCCCAAGGTAAAACGCCTTCTCTAAACTCTGTAACTTGCTTACCTTCTTTAAGAACTATGGCATCCTTCCCAACTAAGTCTAAACGGCTAATGTGACTATCCAGGTTAACTCGAACACACGGCCAATTCAATCTTGCTGCAACTTGTTCTATGTGTGTAGATTTCCCAGTTCCATGGTAACCTTGTATCATGACTCTTCTATTGTAACAAAAGCCTGCTAAAATTGCTTTAGTTGTAACTTCGTCAAATAAGTAAGAGTCATCAATTTCAGGCACAAATTTAGTCTTTTCTTTAAATCCTAAAATTTTCATACTTGTTTTAAAACCAAAGGTTTTTTCTGAATCTATAACTAAGGACAGTGAATTAGGAAAAGTGTCTTCGTTAAAGTCCATATTGTTAGTTAAACTAACTTTGTTCATTATAAATTCTCCAGATATAGGTTTTATTTTTTAGTTTCAAGTTTTGTAAAAGTTTTTAAAATTGTTTTATATGCATTAGATATATCAATAAATTTATCCTTATTATTTGTAGATGCAACTGAATTTTGTGTATCTGGATGCCATTTCTTAGCAAGTATTTTATATCTTGATTTAATTTCTTTCAGAGTACTGTCTGAATTAAGTTCTAGAACTTTAAAACAGTTTTCTAATTTTTTATCAATTACTTTATTTTTCTTTATTTGTTTTTGTTCATCAAAGAATTTAAAGGCTTTTTCAAAATCGTGATTTATTGTTTTAGTGCCAAATTTCCAGCTAGGTCTATCCCATGTAACAGATTTTCGTATCTCAACTTCTAGCTCTTCTTCGTTTAAACCAGCAAAATAATTCCATGACTTATTAAAAGCTCTTACATGGTCGATACAAAAATAATAATATTCTTTAAGATTGTTTCTTGATTTAGGTGCAGGATATAATCCTAATTCTTCACAATCAGGACTGTTACAAATTCTATTATGATTTTGTTGGTATTTTGTTTTCAGCATATTACTTCGCTTTTTGTTTTATTAATTATATGATTATGAATTGATACGTGCAACATTGTAATTTGTTTTTTTTAAATATTAATATGTAGTGGAAAAATTTAATGATTAGAAAAAAAAAGATAGAAACAACGATAAGTGAACTTTTTCAACCTTATTTTTTTTCTGTTAAGGATGTTTCAGAACAACATCGAGGTCATCAAAGTTTTAAAGAAAATGTTGAAAGCCATTTTGAGGTGATAATAGTTTCACAAAAATTTGATAATAAAAGTAAAATTCTAAGACATAGAATGATAAATGAATGTCTACAAGAAGATTTTCAGTCCGATCTTCATTCTGTTTCTATTAAAGCTTTCACAATTGATGAGTACAAAAATATTAATTAAGTTTTTTGTCCGAGTTACTTTCAAATTCGTTCCATAATCTTAACTGAGAAATAAAATTACCCTTTTTTTGAAGAATTCTAAACCTAACGTCAAAGAACCTAAACTCTTGCCCAGGCTCTGGAATAGTTTTTGACTCATATAAAACTAAACCAGCAATAGTATTAGCATTTTGGTCAGGTAGATTCCAGCTAAGTGATCTATTTAAGTCTCGAATAGTAACAGATCCATCAACAATAAAAGAACCATCAGGCTGATTTTTTACTCCCTTAACTGAAATATCAGTTTCATCGTCAATTTCTCCAACTATTTCTTCCAAAATATCTTCTAAAGTAACAATGCCTCTAAAATCGCCATATTCATCGACTACAACAGCAAAATGTTCTCTTCTAGTTTTAAAAATTTCTAATTGATCAAACAATAATGTAGTTTCTGGAGCAAAATATGGTTGAATAACCAATTCAGAAATATTAATTGAATTAATATTTTTAAAGTTTTTTCTTCTTAAATTTCTAAATAATTCTTTCGCATGAAGTATACCTATAATATTATCTGAATTTCCTGAGTAAATTGGAATTCTTGTAAAAGGGCTTTCCCCAACAACTTTGAATATAAATTCAGGTTCAGACTTACTATCAATCATTGTTACAGCGCCACGATGTGTCATTACAGCTTCAATTGTTACGTCGTCCATATCAAGCATACTTGACATCATTTTCCCACGTTCTTTATCACGGCTTTCAGTTCCTGCATGTAATTTAATCATGCCTTTGAGTTCTTCTGTTTTTGCTTCATCATCTTCAATAATTGGTCCAGACACAATTTTTGCAAAACGTTCTGTAATAAATGTTGCTGGTGTTAATATAACAATTATAAAATTGATAATTGGAGCTACTAATAAAGCTGTTTGGTCTGCATGGTTATAAGCGTATGTTTTGGGGATTACTTCTGCAAAAATAACTAGTATAATTGTCAGTAAAATAGTTACAACAATTAAACCATATTCATCAAAAAAATTTATAGCAAAACTTGTTGCGTATACAGAAGCAATAATATTTACTAAATTATTGACGATTAATATTGAGCTAATCATTTTCTCTTTTTTTGCTAATATTTTTTGAATAATAATTGCTCTTTTATTCCCTTGAAGAGCAAGCTGATGAATTCTAGGTTCTGATACCGCAGTTAATGCTGTTTCAGAGCTTGAGAAGAAAGCTGATAATACAATTAAAGATAAGATATTTATGATAAAAAAAACTAATTCAGGCATTATATCTCTTTGTCTATAAAATCAATTAAATGATTAACATTCACATCGTTTTTTATGAAGGATTCTCCAATTTTATTATTTAATATAAAGGTGAATTTATTATTACGTGTTTTTTTGTCATATTTAAATTTTTCAATCATTTCCGGCGTATTAATCGAGAAGTTTTTTATTTCTTTTAAAGAGGTAGGAAGTTTTGATTTCTTAAATATATTTAAAACTCTTTCAACATCAGCCTTTGAGCAAAATCCAGACATATTTGAAAATTTAAAAGCCATACATATTCCAATTGCAACAGCTTCTCCATGTATAATTTTTCCGTCAAAATTTCCAAATGATTCTATTGCATGCCCAAATGTATGGCCCAGGTTTAATAACGCTCTATTACCATTTTCTTTTTCATCTTTTTGTATTATTTCTGCTTTGATTTGGCAGCATTCAGCAATTACTTTTTCAAGTTGAAAACTTTCATAGTTGAAAATATTTTCAAGTTCTAATTCAAGCCAGTTAAAAAATTTTTTATTTTTTATAAGACCATATTTTATAACTTCAGCAAATCCAGCCCTAAATTCTCTTTCTGGGAGTGATTTTAATATATTGATATCTGCAATTACTGCTAAAGGTTGGTGAAAAGATCCAATTAAATTTTTGCCAAGCTTAGAGTTTACTCCAGTTTTACCACCAACAGAGCTATCCACTTGTGACAAAAGAGTAGTTGGAATATTTATAAACTGAATACCTCTTAATAATACCGAAGCCACAAACCCAGCAATGTCTCCAATAACTCCGCCCCCAAAAGCAATTATCACACATTCCCTATCAATTTCATACGATAAAGCTTGCTCAACAATATTTGTTAGTTGTAGCATGTTTTTAGTTTGATCTCCCCCAGAAACAGGTATTAAATTAACTGATAGAGAGTTTTCTTGTATTAGTTTAAAAAAATCCATAAATGTTTTATCTAATACATTTTTAGATGAGAAAAAATTGTCATAAATAATGATAATTTTTTTGTTTTCAATATATTTCTTGAGAAGGTTATTAGCCTTAGTTAAGATGTTATTTCCTACAAAAACAGGGTAAGAAAGACTTTCTATTTCTTTTTTTAAAGAGACATTTATTATTTCCATTTTCATCTATAATCTTTTTTGTTTTGTGGAGATATAAATTGTATCATTTTTTTTGTTATTTGTTTTTGTGTTAGATTATAAGCGTTTAATTGATGATGTGAAAGTGAATAATATTTTACTCTTTTACTCAAAATTTCAGTAATTGATTTTTCAACATTTCCTTTTATCATTGGCCTTTTTGAACCGTCTCCAATACGTTTAATAAGAATATCTGTTGGAACATTTAGCCAAATGACTTTGGTGTTTTTTAACAATAATTCCCGTGAATTTTGATTATCAAAAGCTCCCCCGCCTATGCTAACAATTGCTTTTTCATTCCTACTGATTGCATTATTAATGACAATTTTAATTTTTGCCTCTTCAACTCTCCTAAAATAAGCTTCACCGTGGGATTTAAAAAGTTCTTTTATAGAAGTGTTAAGATCTTTTTCAATTAGGTCATCTATATCATAAAAGTTTACATTAAGACTTTTAGAAACAATATACCCAAGCTTTGATTTTCCTGCTCCCATCATACCAATTATTGTGGTAAGTTGTGCATGGTCAGGTTCTTTGCCTAAATAATTGGTTTCTTGACATGTTAACATGATGACAAAATATCATATTAATATATTAAAGACATTAAATTTATGGAAAAATTTATTAATGATTAATGTATTATAAAAAAATCAGACACTTTAGACAAAAACTCGCCATATTTTGTTTGTAAGTTAAAAATAATATTAGGATTCCTTATGAAAAATTATAAATTTTTATTAATATTTTTGTCTCTTCTCGTTTTAGGAGCTTTTGTTGCTCTTAAATATATAGATATGCCAGCACCTCACAAAGTTCAAATTAAAATATTAGATGTAAATGATAATGAAGTTAAATAAATCTTTAATCAGTTTTTTCAAATATAGTTTTTACTTTATAGTTATAACTTATTTTAATTTTGCTATAGCTCAAGTTGATACGTCTAATAAAAAGGAAGCTTACTCTAATGTTAAAAAACTCAATATTGAAGTAAGTAATCTTGAAAAACCGTCTTTAGGTTCAATTGGAGTTAAAACAAAGTTAAACAATATTATGGGTTTGGATATATGGAAAGATATGAGCGCAACAAATATAGTTGAGCATTTTAGCTATATTCCAGACGTCGTAACTAGTAAAAGCCTTCAAGCTCTTTTAATACAGTTATATTTGAGTTCTTCAAATCCTCCAAGCGGAACATCTGAAGAAATAATTAAATTTTTAGAGACTAGGTTATTTAAATTAAAAAGTAGTGGTCAAAGTGAAAAATTTTATCAGTTAATTAATCAATTACCTGATGGTGAGAGATGGAATATTTGGAAACAGTGGATTATTGAATATGAATTAATTGGACGTCAAGATCAAAAAGCATGTAGTAATGTTTATGAGGGTTCAAAAAACAATTCTAATCACTTTTGGCAAACAGCCAGAATTTTTTGCTTATCAATTAATGATAAAGTAAGTCAAGCTGAATTTATACTTGATTTATTAAAAGTTAAAGGTTTTGAAGACCCTATTTTTGAAAATTTATTTCAAATTATGAACAACGAAAAAGAAAAATTTGAATTAAAAAATAAAGATAATCAAATATTACCTATTCATTTAATTATGATGGATACAATTAAGATACCAATAAAAATCAATTATATTGCTCATTTGGGAATAGAATACACTGAATCTTTGTTGAAACTCACATACTTAACTCCCAAGGCGCGTTCATTCTTATTAGATAAAAAAATTAATTTCACATTTGTGTCCACCGACCAAATTATTTTAGATTACAAATCTGTTAGTGATGGAGTTATAGATATTGAAAATTCTATATCAAATTACAAAAAAACACCAAATGGACAAAGTAGAGCGAATGTTTGGTTTTCTGTCCTAAGTATAAAAGATGAAGTGAAAAAAGCAGAAACGATTTTAAACTTTTTGAAGTTAGAAATGAAGGTTGGTAGATTTTATGATAGTGTTAATTTATACTTGCCAACTCTTAATAAAATTAAAAATTCTTCTTTGACAAAAGAATTAAATGATACAATTAGAAAAATAAATATAGCTTCTAATCCAGACTTATATGATGGAAATAACTTAGCAAATATTCTTATGTTAAAAAAAGATAAAGAATGGGATTGGAATTTGATTTTAAGTCAAAAAGCTTGGCCGATTATCCCTGTTATTGAAAGAGCTGGAATGATAGGGCCTGAAAATATAAAATGGTTAGATTTTATAAATAAGTTCAATCAAAACAGTTTTGATGAGAAAACATATAATAAATGGAACAGAAACTTTGATCTGAATACTTATATATTATCAAAATCTATAGAACAAGCAGCTAAAGAAAATAAAAAATCTTTGACAATTTTGTTAGTAGCTAGGTTGGTCAACAATAATCCTTTTGAAGATTTTGACTTAAATTATTTATTAATTATAAGAAACGCACTTGTAGATATAGGTTTTGAAGATTTAGCAAACAATATTACTTATGAAATAATGACATATAAAATTATTAACTTTTAATAAAAACACCAATGATAAAAGAAACAACAGTTAGAAATGATGTAATAAATAAAATAATCAATATTATTGATATAGAAAAAGGTTTGTCGAAAAATTCAAAAAATGCTTATGCTTCAGATATTATTTTGATGAATGATTGGTTTAGGAAGCAAAATATTAATTTTTTAAACGCTAAGGAAATTGACTTTAAAAATTTATTTTCTTTTTTTAAAAGTCAAAATCTTAAACAGAATTCAATTAATAGAAAATTATCTTCAATGCGCCAATTTTATCAGACTTTACAAGAAGAAGAATATATCCAAAAAAACCCATTAAATAATATTAATAGTTTGAAGAAAGAGAAAAAATTACCCAAAGCTTTATCTGAAGATTTAATTACTTTAGTATTAGAGACCGCTAGAGAAAATTTTACTAAATTAAAAACTGAATCATTAGAAAAAATAAATAAAAGTTTAAGAACTTTAGTGGTACTAGAAATTCTTTATTCTACGGGTATGAGGATTTCTGAACTTCTAAGTCTGCCTTTATCCGATTTTGTAAACCTTAAAGATAAACTTCAAATTAAAGGCAAAGGAGATGTTTATAGGATGGTTGCTTTTAATAAAAAATCATTTTATTACATAGGTTTGTGGTTGAAACATAGGTCCCTTTCGAAAGCGAAAGCTAATAATAAATATATGTTTCCAGAAAAAAATGGTATTGGTCATGTTAGTCGGCAAACCATTTATAAGGATATACTAAATTTGTCAAAAACTATTGGGCTTGAAAATAAAGATATTTCTCCACATAAAATAAGGCATAGTTTTGCTACTCATTTATTAAATCGAGGAGCAGATCTCAGGTCTTTGCAAAAATTATTAGGTCATGCTGATATTAGTACCACTGAAATATATACTTATGTAGAACCTGAAAGGTTACGTGGACTTGTTAGGGATGCACATCCACTTGATAAAATAAATTTTAAAAATGAAGAAAGTTATTAAATATGATTAAACATTTTTTATCGTTCGAAAAACAAGTTTCAGACCTTGAAGGTAAAATAGAAGAATTGCGTCATTTATCCTCAGGTGCTGACATTAATATTGCAGAAGAAATTGGAAAATTGCAAGGAGCAGTATCTGAAGAATTAAGATCAACTTATTCTAAACTAACTGCTTGGCAAAAAGTCCAAGTTGCAAGACATCCTGAGAGACCTCACTTTGAAGATATTTTAAATCATCTAATGGAGGATTATACACCACTTTCTGGCGATAGAAATTTTGCAGATGATAATGCTCTAACTGGAGGCACAGCCTTCTTTAGGGGGAGAAGTGTTGTTGTAATAGGCATTGATAAAGGAAAAGACACAAATGATAGAATTCTAAAAAATTTTGGTATGGCTAGACCTGAAGGTTATAGAAAAGCTATACGTTTGATGCAACTAGCTGATCAATTTTCATTACCAATTCTCATGTTTGTAGATACTGCTGGAGCTTATCCAGGAAAGGGAGCTGAAGAAAGGGGGCAAGCAGAGGCTATTGCTAGATGCATTCAAAAAAGTTTACAGGTTAGTGTGCCAACGATTTCTGTAATTACTGGAGAAGGAGGTTCTGGAGGAGCAGTGGCATTAGCAGTTGCAAATAATACCTTGATGTTAGAACATGCAATTTATTCTGTGATCTCACCTGAGGGTTGTTCTTCTATTTTATGGAGAAGCTCTGAAAATGCTAATCATGCTGCAGAAGCGTTAAAGTTAACAGCTCAAGATATGCAAAAATTTAATATCATTGATGAAATTATACCAGAACCAACTGGTGGGGCTCATAGAGATCCACATTTAGCTATAAAGAAAATAGGTGATGCTATAGAAAACAGGTTAATTAATTTACTATCTTTACAAAAAGATGAATTATTAAAATTAAAAGAAGAAAAATATTTAAAAATTAGTTAAATAACGTTTATGTGACTTTAACGATGGTATTGCTAATCTTGCTTTTTTAACTTCTCCTAAATCAATTATGGTATTAATAAAGCAAACATCTTTGCCAGCATCCGCTAATATCTCTCCCCAAGGTGAAATAATTAAAGAATGGCCAAAACTATTCCTACCACATTGATGATGCCCAGTTTGAGCTGGGGCTACAATAAAACATCCTGTTTCTATAGCTCGAGCTTGCAATAGGGTGTGCCAATGTATGGGACCGGTTGTGTTTGAAAAAGCTGAAGGAACGGTAATAATTTCAGCTCCATTTTGAGCCAAGTCTTGGTACAAATGAGGAAAACGTAAGTCGTAGCATATTGTCATGCCAATTTTAATTTTATTTTTTTGTTCTATAGTTGCTATTATTGCTTGATAGCCGGGTGAGTATGTTTCAGACTCTTTAAATATTTCTCCATTGGGTAATTTTACATCGAACAAATGGATTTTATCATATCTATATAAAATATCACCACCCGGTCCTATTAAAAATGACCTGTTAGCTATTTTATGTTCAAGTTTTATTGGCAATGAACCAATTAAAACATATATTTTGTTATTTTTTGCTATTTCTATAAAAGTTTGTAAGCTAATATTTTCTGCTTCTGTTGTTGTTATTTTTTTTGTTTGTTCAGGGTTACTTTGAAGAGAGGTTGCACATTCAGGTAACGCTATAAAGTTACTGCCATGGTTAACAGCTTCGATTATGAGAGGTTTTATAGCTTTAAGAGTAACGCTCTCTTGTTCTGTTGAGGTATATTGAAGGCACGTTAATGATAGGTTAAAAGACATATTAATTATTAAAAATTTCTAATTTATTTTCTCTTGCAAGCTCATATAAATCGTCACATCCACCAATATGTTCAGACCCTAAAAATATCTGTGGGACTGTAGTTTTGCCATTAGCTTTTAAAATCATCTCTTTTCTTTTGTCATAATCATTATCAATATTAATTTCAGTAAATTCAATATCATAATTACTCAGTAAAACTTTTGCTTTGTAGCAAAATCCACATAAAGAGCTGGTATATATAACAACTTTATTATTTTCATTCATAATGTAATCCTTAAATAATTTATATTTTATTAGAATAAGTCCTGTAAACTATATATTAATGAGTCATCAGCTGGAGGCATTTTGAATTGCCTTAACATATTTGCTTTTACCCACTTAATTTCATTTTGCTCCATAGGTCTAGGCTCTCCTTCCCATCTTCTACAAACGTATAAAAGCAACAATAATTGGAATTCTGCATAACTAAACTCTGAAAAAGATAGTGGAGCAATACATTTATTGTTAATATCAATATCTAATTCTTCTTTAACTTCTCTAATAATAGCATTTTCAGGAACTTCGTTTTTTTCAACTTTTCCACCAGGAAATTCCCAGTACCCTGACAAAAACTTTTTTTTTGGACGCTTTGATATTAAAATTTGATCATTCTCATTTATAAGAGCAATTGATACAACTAACTGTAATTTTTTATGATCTATAATCTGCATTAATTTCAATGTATTTGTGGGTTAAATCACAAGTGTAAACAGTTGCTAATCCTTTACCAACTCCGATATCGACTGTAATTTGAATTTTATCTTTTTTTAGATGATTTGTGGCATTTACTTCAGAATAATTTTCATAGACCAAACCATTATTAGTAACTAGTTCGTCACCAATAAAAATTTTAATTTTGTCTCTTTCAGCATATTCTCCAGATTTACCAATAGCCATGATAATTCTTCCCCAATTTGCATCTTCTCCAGCAATTGCAGTTTTGACTAAAGGAGAATTCGCAATTGAAAAAGCTATTTTCTTAGCGGATATTTTTGAAACAGCGCCAACAACATTGATAGTTATAAATTTAGACGCCCCTTCTCCATCTTTAACAACTAATTTTGCTAAGTCTAACATAACATTATTTAAAGTTTTCTTAAAATTTTGTAAACTTTTATCGTTATAATTATCAATTATTTTGTGCTTTGCCTTTTTTGTTGCAGTTAGTAAAACAGTGTCACTTGTTGAAGTGTCGCTGTCTACAGTGATAGAGTTGAAGCTTTTTTCATTTGCGGACTTTAGCAACTGCTGAAGAATATTTGATGGTAAATTAGCGTTTGTAAAAACAAACCCTAACATAGTTGCCATGTCAGGAGCAATCATACCCGATCCTTTGGCAATACCAACAATATCAATTTCAACATTATCAATATGACACTTTCGTGATACTAGTTTAGAGAATGTGTCAGTTGTTCTAATAGCGTTAGCTGCTTTTAACCAGTCTGGCTTTTCTGCTGGCCTCATTTTATTTATGCCATTGATGATTATTTCGGAATCTAATTGCTCACCAATAACACCTGTAGAAGCTGTATATATTTGATTCAAGTTACAGTTAAGTTTTTTTGATAGATAGTTAGAGACATTTAGTACAGTTTCATCCCCGACCTTACCAGTAAATGCATTTGCATTTCCTGAATTAACTATAATAGCTCTTACTGATGGTGATTTAGAAGATTTTAAATTATGTTTACAATGATTTACAGGGGCACTTGAAGTCAACGATTTTGTAAAAACTCCCGCAATGCTTGCCCCTTGGTCTAATTCTATTAAAAGTAAATCATCATCTTGACAAGACTTGTCTTTAATACCAGAGGAAACAGTTGATATTTTTATATCATTTAAACTGACTACATTTTTTAAATTTTTTATAAACATAAGTTCTAAATAAATTAATTGTTAACTTTCTGGGCTACATCCTTAAAATCATTTATAATTATTTTTCTATTTTTTCTGAGTTTTTTTTCAAGGTTAGAAAGGGAATTTTTTTTAATTCTATTAATAATATTTTGTTGAACTTCAGATAATTTTTTAGGTTTTGAATCCCTTACTTCATTTAACAATATTATATGAAAACCAAATTTTGTTTTAACAGGCTTTTTTGTTATTTCTCCTTTTTTAAGGGAAAGCACTGCTTTTTCAAATTCTTTTACCATTTGTCCAGAAGTAAACCATCCAAGTTTACCTTCATTTTTTCCAGAAGGGCCAATAGATTGGGTTTTAGCTAAGTCAGAAAACTTGGCATTATTTTCTAATTTTTTGAGTATCTCAAACGCTTGTTGTTCTTCTTTAACAAGTATATGACTGGCATTAAACTCCTTTGATGATTTAAATGCTTTGAGATAATTATTATAAAATATTTCAATATTTTCTCTTTTAGTTTGATTAAGAAGGAAATTATTTATCCAAAATCTTGCTAAAATTTGGTCTTTATTTTTTTTGATCTGATCAATAACTGTTTTATTGAGATCCAATTTTTCTTTGTAAGCTTGTTCAGTTATTAAATGCTGATTTATAAGTTCATTAATAATATTTGGATATAATTCAGGAAGTGGTTTTTCTTTTAATTTTGACGGCAATCTTCCATACGCATCCAATACGTCTTGAGCTGTGATTATATATTCATTTACATTGGCTGCAATTATGTTTTTTGGATTTTCAGCAAGAGCAAGACTAGTTGATAACAAAATAAATAATTTTAGAGATGTGAAAAAAGTTTTAAAGTAAGACATTTTGGTATATTCCAATTATAATATTTATATTTTTACAAGTTTTTTTAATACTATACAAGAAATGATGTTTTTTTATTAATACGCATTATATATTATAAACAGAATAAAATTCCTGACTAAACGGAGCCCACTCAATGTTCAACAATTTAACTTCTAAATTTTTTGGTTCGTCCAATGACAGACAAATTAAGAAATACAACCCTTTGGTTCATAAAATTAATGAACTTGAGGATATATTTATTAAGTTGTCTGATCAGGAATTAAAGTTAAAAACTATTGATTTTAAAGAAAAATTATCAAATGGTGAAACTTTAGATAATATTTTACCAGAAGCTTTTGCTACTGTAAGAGAGGCAGCTAAAAGAACATTAAGCCAACGCCACTTTGATGTACAATTGATTGGTGGACTTGTTCTTCATGAGGGTAAAATTGCTGAAATGAAAACAGGAGAAGGTAAAACATTAGTTTCAACCTTAGCATGCTATTTGAATGCCTTAGAAGGTAAGGGAGTTCATGTGGTAACAGTTAACGATTATTTAGCAAAAAGAGACTCCGAGTGGATGGGGCAAATATATAATTTATTAGGCATGTCAGTAGGCTGTATTTTATCAGATAAAAATGACGAAGAAAGAAGGATTGCTTACAAAGCAGACATAACTTATGGAACCAATAACGAATTTGGTTTTGATTACCTTAGAGACAATATGAAATATAGTTTAGATGAAATGGTTCAGCGCCCATTTAACTTTGCTATTATTGATGAAGTTGACTCTATATTAATTGATGAAGCAAGGACGCCACTAGTTATATCTGGTCAATCTGAAGACTCTTCAACATTATATAAATCAATTGATAAATTTATACCTTTATTGAAACAAGATGACTTTGAATTAGATGAAAAGCAGAGAACTTGTAACTTAACAGATATAGGAATTAATACTGTTGAAGAAGCTTTAAGGTCAGAAAATATGATAGAGGACGGGAGTTTATTTGATATTAAAAATGTTTCACTTTTACACCACATAAATCAAGCTTTAAGGGCTCATAAATTATTCCAAAAAAATACACATTACATGGTTAAAGACGATAGTGTTATTATTATTGATGAATTTACAGGACGAGCGATGGAAGGTAGACGGTTTGGAGAAGGGCAACATCAGGCAATTGAAGCTAAAGAAAAAATTACTGTCCAGCCAGAGAACCAGACTTTAGCAAGTGTGACGTTTCAAAATTATTTTAGAATGTATCCTAAGTTGTCGGGAATGACAGGGACGGCTTTGACAGAGGAAGGTGAATTTTCTGAAATCTATAACTTGCAGGTTTTAGCAGTGCCAACAAATTTAAAAGTTGCCAGAATTGACAGCAATGACGAAATATACAAAACTAATTTTGAAAGAGACGAGGCTGTAATTTTATTAATTGAGGATTGTCAAAAAAATAATCAACCAGTTTTAGTTGGAACGGTATCAATAGAAAAATCTGAAATTTTATCAAATCTTTTAAAAGAAAAAAATATTAAGCATGAAGTGCTAAATGCAAAATTTCATGAACAAGAAGCTCAAATAATTGGATATGCAGGAATACCAGGTGCGGTTACTATTGCCACAAATATGGCAGGTAGAGGTACTGATATCCAATTAGGAGGTAATTTAGAAATTAGGCAATCTAATGAACTTAAATCATCGTCTCCAAATGAGGGAAAATTAAATGATTTAAAAAATGATATTGAAAAAAAGAAAAATATAGCTCTTCAAGCCGGTGGATTATACGTAATTGGAACTGAAAGACACGAAAGTAGAAGAATTGACAACCAGCTTAGAGGTAGAACAGGTAGACAGGGTGATCCTGGGGGTTCAAAATTTTTATTATCTCTCCAAGATGATTTAATGAGAATTTTTGGATCAGACAGATTAGAGAATATGTTAGGAAAACTTGGATTAGAAAAAGGTGAGGCTATTGTCCATCCTTGGATTAATAAAGCCGTAGAAAAGGCACAAGGTAAAGTTGAAGCGCATAATTTTGAAATAAGAAAACAGCTCTTAAAATTTGACGATGTTATGAACGATCAAAGAAAAGTAATTTTTGATCAAAGAAAAGAAATAATGAGATCGGATGATATTAGTGAAATGGTTGTTGACATGCGTTATGAAGTTATTGAGGCGGTAGTTTTTAAATCTATTCCAAATGAAAGTTATCACGATCAATGGGATGGAGACGGTTTAATCGAAGATGTAAAAAATTATTTAGGATTAGATGTTCCAATAAAAAAATGGATTAAAGAAGATGGCATTATAGAGAAAGAGATTATTTCTCGTTTAACAGAATTGTCAAACAACTTTATGGCAGAACGTGCTGTTAAAGTTGGGGTTGATGTTTTTAGACAAGCGGAAAAAACCTTGATGTTACAAGTTTTAGATCAAAGTTGGAAGGATCATTTGTTAATGTTAGATCAGATGAGACAATCCATAGGGCTGAGAGCTTACGCACAAAAAGACCCATTAAATGAGTATAAAAGAGAAGCATTTGAATTGTTTGAAGATATGCTTGATAAATTGAGAAAAACTATAACTTCAGTTTTGTCTAACATAGAAATAAGACAAGAAAACAATGATGAAAATCAAGAAATAAATACACCATTAAAAATAGATAGTGGCAAAATCGCTAGAAATTCAATATGTCCTTTATGTGATTCTGGAAAAAAATATAAGCATTGTTGTGGTAAACTTTAAATAAACTAACATGATCAAATATAAACTAAAATGTCAATCATCATACTGTACTGAACAAAAAGGTTTTGATGGGTGGTTTCAAAATATAGAAACCTTTGAGAAGCAATTGGATTCAAGGTTGATTAATTGTCCACTTTGTGGAAGTGAAAATATTTCGAAATTACTAACAACTCCAAGTTTAAAAAAAATCCAAAATACGAATAAAAAAATTACTAAAAATAAAATTCAGAAGAACGCTTTTAGAAATGAAAAGTTAGAAAATATTACAACAATTTTAAGATATATAAAAAATGAAATAAAGAAAAATTCTACTTTTGTAGGAGATGATTTTGTTAATCAAGCTCGTTCAATGAACCAGGGTCAAATTAAAGAAAAATCTATATATGGACATGGTACTAAAAAAGAAATAGATGAACTAAGAGACGAAGGAGTAGATGTCCTAAATATCCCTTGGGTTACAGAGGATCATTAGATTTTAGATTTAAACCTGCAGCACCATAATTAACTTCAAGATTTGAGGATAACTTAAAATTTCCAAACTCCTTATAAAGAAGGTTTTTAATATTAAAAGTAGGTGCAAATCCAGTAAAATTGTCAAGAATAATTTTATGTTTTTCAGCTTCTGAAGCTAGATCATTTGGTGAAATAAATTTTTTGTAATCGTGTGTTCCCTTTGGCACCACCCCTAAAACATGCTCCGCAAGATATTTACCTAATGCTACCCCAAGAATAGATTTGTTTATAGTAGTAAAAACAACAAGCCCTCCATAGCGAGATAATTCAGAGATATCAAATAAAAATTTTTGTCTGTTTTTAACGTGCTCTATAATCTCTGATGCTATTACAATATCAAATTTGTTAATAAAATTTTTATTTTGAACTTTGATTAAATCACTTGTACTTGTGCACTTATAAGTTATATCCAAACGACTTTTCAGCGCATGATCTTTCGCTATTACAATAGCTTTATCAGATGCATCTATTCCAGTAACGACTGCTCCTAATCTTTTTAAAGGTTCAGATAATATTCCACCGCCACATCCAACATCAAGGCATCTTAACCCATTAAGTGGTTTCGTGTCAGTTTGCTTTTTGTTAATTAATCTTTTAGCATTTCTTAAGACAAACTCAATTCTTACGTTTGACATTTTATGTAATGCTGCAAAAGGCCCTTTTTGATCCCACCATTTATTGCTTATTAAAGAAAATTGTTCTATTTCTTTTTTGTCTATTGTATTAGTCATAGGCTATATATAAAAATTAAATCAAGTCAGGTTAATTATTTATTACTATTTATAATAGGATAACAGAATTTTGGAATTAGTGGTATTGAAATTTGGAGGAACCTCTGTTGCAGATGTGCCTCAAATAAAAAAAATTGCATTAAAAATAAAAGGTGAAGTTGATCAAGGTAACAAAGTTATTGTTGTTGTCTCTGCTATGTCAGGAGTTACAAATAATTTAATAGATCTTGTAAATCAAACATCAAAAAACTTTTCCTTGTCTGAGCATGATGTAGTTTTATCTACTGGTGAACAGATTACTTCTGCACTTTTATCAATAGCTTTAGAAGAATTATCATTGAAAGCACGTTCATGGATGGGTTGGCAAGTTCCAATAGTTTCAGATAACACTCATGGTAAAGCAGTTATTAAAGATATAAAAACATCCAATATAATGGGTTCTATTAAAAAGGGATATATAGCTATAGTTTCTGGATTTCAGGGAATTTCAGAAGATAATAGAATTACAACACTAGGTAGAGGTGGCTCAGACACAACAGCGGTAGCTTTAGCAGCAGCTTTTTCAGCTGATCGTTGTGATATTTATACTGACGTAGATGGGGTGTACACAACAGATCCTAGAATAGTAAAGAAAGCAAAAAAACTTGACTTTATAACATATGAAGAAATGTTAGAATTGGCATCTCAGGGCGCTAAGGTATTGCAAACAAGATCAGTTGCGTTGGCAATGAAATATAATGTAAATTTAAGAGTTCTAAGTAGTTTTGCAAACGTACCTGGAACTTTAATAGCTGAAGAAAGAGGAAATATGGAAAAATCTGAAATTAGTGGCATTGCCCATAGTCTAAATGAAGCTAAAATAACTTTGTCAGATATCCCTGATCAACCGGGTCAAGCAGCAAACATTTTTGGTGCATTAGCAGATTTTTCTATTAATGTTGATATGATTGTTCAATCATCTTCTATTAATCATGGTTCAACAGATATGACGTTTACGATACCAGAAACTGATTTATTAATGGCTGAAAAAGTAATAAAAAAAATTAAAGGAAATATAGGGTTTAAAAAGTTTACAAGCGAAACAAACGTTGTTAAAATATCAATTGTAGGAAATGCAATGAGGTCGCAATCCGGTATAGCAAAAACCATGTTTCAAACATTAGCTAAAAATCATATTAATATCCAGGTTATATCTACTAGTGAAATTAAAATTTCAGTCCTTATTTCATCAGAGTATTACGAACTTGCAATGAGATCTTTGCATTTAGCTTTTAATTTGGATAAATAATTTAATAATTATGTTTTTAAAACAAATGTTGATTTAAAATCTGACTCAATATAAAATGTATGCCCATAGGGAATATATATGCCAATTAATGTAGATAAAAACAAAAAAAATTACGATGAATCACACTTTAGTGGAGAAGCTGTTTCTGAGGCAGTATTTGACGCTTTCGATACGTTTGAGAAAGATGATGTTGGAAAATTATGCTTAGATGCAAGACTTAAAAAAGGTTTAACTCAAGAGCAAGCTAGTAAAATTTTAAAGGTTAAAGTCAGCATTATTAAAGATTTTGAAGATGGTAATGATTTCGAATTGCATGGTCTGGCTTACAAAATTGGATTTGTTAGATCTTATGCATTTTTGTTAGAATTAGATGCTGATGTTTTAGTGGAAGAATTTAAAGAAAGTCTTCAACTTAATACTTATAAAGAAGAATATAAGTTTTTAGCTCCAAATACTGAAGCTAGAAAGTTTTTACCAATAGGTGCAGTTTTATCACTTTTTATCTCTTTTATTATTTATACTGGATGGTACTACAGCGATAGAAATAATAATATTAACCACGTTTCCAACCAAGTTTTAGAGAATAATAAGACAAATTTTTCAACCAAAAACGATTATATTATAATAGAAGATAGTATAGATACAAATAAGAGTGTTTTGTTGGATAATAAAAAAAATATCAACAAAGTTGAGAAGATTATTTTAGATACTAAAATTGAAGTTCAAGATAAAAATATTGAAAATAATGGGGAAAAAAACTTAACCTCTGAAAATTTAATTAAATCAGTTGGAATTGAAGCTAATGAGATGTCTGCAAAAGCTAATGAGAGAAACCCTAATACAGAATTGGTTTTAAAAGCTATCGGTAATAGTTGGGTTGAAATAGAAGATTTAAATGGAAACATCCTTATGACAAGATTAATGAGACCAGGGGAAACTTATATTGTTCCAAACATAAATGGTTTAACATTGAACACAGGAAATGCTGGTGTATTATCACTTTCAAGAGGTGATATTTTTTTACCCTCTTTAGGTGATGTTGGAGAAATAATTAAAGCTCGTCCCTTAAATATTAAAGCTTTTACTAATTAATAATTTGTTAATAATTTACTTCTAATAACTTAACTAAAACTTTTAATGATTTATTAATTTCAGGACATAATAATGAACATTAGGCCTTACAGGCATATAGAGCGAAGAAGATCTAACAAAATTAAAGTAGGAAATATTTCTGTTGGAGGTGACGCACCTATTAGTGTTCAAACTATGACTAACACACCTACAACTGATATTGACTTAACATTAGATCAAATAGAAAAATGTGTAGAAGCTGGAGCGGATATTATAAGAGTTTCCTGTCCTGACAAAGACTCCACCACTGCTCTCAAGCAATTAGTACGATTGTCTCCAATTCCTATTGTAGCTGATATTCATTTTCATTACTTAAGGGCTATTGAAGCAGCAGATGCTGGCGCGGCATGTCTTAGAATTAACCCAGGTAATATTGGTCAAGCCGATAAAATTAAAGAAGTTATTTCTGCTGCTAAACAAAATCAATCTTCTATAAGAATAGGGGTAAACGCGGGGTCTTTGGAAAAAAATATTTTAGATAAATATGGTGAACCAACTCCAGAAGCTTTAGTAGATTCTGCATTAGCACATATTCAAATATTAAAAGAACATGACTTTCAAGATTATAAAGTAAGTGTAAAGGCCTCTGATGTTTTTTTAGCTGTAGCTGCTTACACTCAATTAGCAGATATAGATGATTGTCCCTTGCATATTGGAATAACAGAAGCAGGAAGTTTGAGAGCTGGAACCGTAAAATCATCTATAGGACTTGGCAATTTATTATGGTCTGGAATAGGAGATACTATAAGAGTTTCATTGTCAGCTGATCCTGCTGAGGAAGTTAGAGTTGCCTACGAATTGTTAAAGTCCCTTGGGTTAAGAAGAAGAGGAGTGACGGTTATATCATGTCCATCATGTGCTAGGCAGCAATTTGACGTAATCAAAACCGTACAAGAGGTTGAAGAAAGGCTTCAGCATATTACTGATCCTATTACAGTGTCTATTATTGGATGCATCGTAAATGGTCCTGGAGAAGCAAAGGAGACGGATATAGGTTTAACAGGAGGTGGAAAAGGAAATCATCAAATTTATGTAAATGGTATAACGGACCATATTATCAGGAATGAAAATGTTGCTGATTATGTAGTTAACTTTGTACTTCAGAAAATATCTGAAAAAGTATAATCGTATATAATTTTTTTAATCTCATAGGCTTATAATGGAAAAACTTAGAACAGTTAGAGGTGTGCATGATTTATTACCCGATATATTGCATAAACAGAATTTAGTAATTAACGAAGGGTTGAAAATATCTGAAAAATATTGTTATCAGCAAATAGAAACACCTATTTTTGAATTTGCAGAGGTTTTCACTAAACCTCTTGGTAAAACAAGTGATATTGTTACTAAAGAAAATTATATTTTCAAAGATAGAAGCGAAGATGAATTGATGTTAAGACCTGAAGGCACATCAGGAGTTGTGAGGGCATTCTTAAACGCAGGTTTAACGCAAGATATTCCAAAGCGTTATTCATACTATGGGCCTATGTTTAGGTACGAAAGGCCTCAAAAAGGCAGATTAAGGCAATTTAAACAGTTTGGTATAGAGTGTATAGGTATTAATAATTCTATGGCAGATGTTGAGGTTATCTCATTAGGCCATGCTTTTTTAGAGAAATTAAACATCTTAGACAAAATAAATTTAAAGATAAATACGTTAGGTGATAGTGAGACCAGATTAAAATATAGAAAGGCTTTAGTCGATTATTTAAATGATTATAAATCTCAATTATCAAATGAAAGCATTAAAAGGTTATCAGAAAATCCATTAAGAATTTTAGATTCTAAAAATGAGACAGATAAAAAAATTCTAATAAATGCACCAAATATAATAGATTATTTAAATGAAGTCTCCCAAGAAAGATTTGAAAAAGTATGCTCAGGTCTGAGTGCTCTAAAAATAAAATATCAAATTGATAAAAATCTTGTAAGAGGTTTAGATTATTATTGCCATACTGCTTTTGAATTTATTACTAGTGATTTAGGATCTCAAGGTACTGTTCTAGCAGGCGGTAGATACGATGGTTTGGCTAAAATGTTAGGAGGCGTTGATACTGCTGGTGTTGGTTGGGCTGCAGGTGTAGACAGGCTGTCTCTAATGATTAATGAAGAGTTTGCAAATAAACCTGACTTAGTATTAATGGCTGTATCTGAAAATTTAGAACCGTTATTAATGCCAATAATGAAAAAATTAGTGGATAAAGGTTTAAAGGTAGAAATCCTTATTACAGGAAACATGTCAAAAAAATTTAAAAGAGCAAATAAAGTCGATGCCTCATACGCAATAATCTTAGGTGAAGAAGAATTGTCTAAAAATATTATTAAATTAAAAAATTTAATAATAGGTTCTGAGAGACTTATAACCCTAGATGAAGCAATAAAAGTTATAAAAAATCTATAAAAGTGTTTTTGGAGAGAAATTTGAGTTTACAGAATAATATAGATAAAATTTTTCAACGGGAAGAAACAATTGAAAAATTACTTGTCAATCCCTCTGAATTGAAACCTTTGGAGTTAGCAGAGCTTTCAAAAGAATTATCTGATATAAAACACATCACTGAATTAGCTAAAAACAAATATCTGTTAGATAAAGAATTGTCTGACCTTAGTGAATTACTGGATGATAAAGAGACTGATAATGAAATTCGAAGTATAGCTGTTAATGAAATCAATGCTCTTAAAGAAAAGGTTACTAACCTTGAAAAAAATATTCAATTTTCTTTATTGCCCAAAGATAAAGATGACGTCAGAAACGTAATTATTGAAGTTAGAGCTGGTACCGGAGGTGATGAAGCAGGTTTATTTGCTGCAGATTTATTTGCAATGTATGATAAATTATCAATAAAACATAAATGGAAATTTGAAGTAATGGAAGTTTCAGAAACCAGTGTTGGTGGTTACAAAGAAGCTCAAGCAAATATTATAGGTAAAGATGTTTTTGGAAGGCTTAAGTTTGAGTCAGGCGTTCATAGGGTTCAGAGAGTCCCAGAAACGGAAACTAGCGGACGAATCCATACCTCAGCCGCAACTGTAGCTGTTTTGCCTGAGGCAGAAGATTTAGAAATTATTATTGAGGATAAAGATTTAAGAATTGACGTCTTTAGATCAAGTGGACCTGGTGGACAGTCGGTTAACACTACAGATTCAGCTGTAAGAATTACACACCTACCTTCAGGTATAGTTGTTAGTCAACAAGATGAAAAGTCACAACATAAAAACAGGGCTAAAGCAATGAAAATACTTCAATCACGTTTATACGAAGCTGGAAGGCAAAAACAACAAGATGAAAGATCGTCTTCGAGAAAAGGTCAAGTTGGCTCTGGAGATAGATCAGAAAGAATAAGAACGTATAACTTTCCACAAGGAAGGGTAACAGACCATAGAATTAACTTAACATTACACAAGTTAGATAAGGTTCTCCAGGGAGAAGCATTAGACGAATTGATAGACGCATTGATAGTTGAAGATAGAATGTTAAAGTTAGAGATCAATGGATAATAAACAAAAATCAATTGATGTTTATAGTATAATAAAACCTGAAATTGAAAAATTAATAAACTGTGGGTCTACAACACCAATTTTGGATAGTAGAATACTTCTTGCTCATACTTTGTCTTATGCTAGGTCAGTTTATACTCATGAAAATATAAATATATCGAAAAATCAAATCAATAAATTTCAAAATCTTATTTCAGAAAGGGCAAAAGGTAAGCCGGTCTCAAGAATTATAAATAAAAAAAATTTTTGGAAAAAAGAATTCCAAATCAACAAAGAGACCTTAGACCCAAGACCAGACTCTGAGGTTATTATAGAATACTTTTTTAAATATTATGAGGATAAATTTAAAAAGCTAAAAATTCTTGATTTAGGTTCTGGTTCTGGTTGTTTAGGGCTGTCACTTTTAGACGAATATCAAAATTCTAAAGTGAGTTTTTTAGATGTATCTAAAAAATCTTTAAAAGCTGTAAAGTTTAATTCATTAAAATTTAAAATGTATGAAAGAACTAAGCTTATTAGTTTAGACTGGAGTTCACCTGATTGGGATAGAGATTTATTGGATTTCGAAAAAAATATTAAGTTTGATGCAATTGTAACGAACCCACCTTATATACCGTCTGCTGAAATTGAACTATTACAAAAAGAGGTAAAATATTATGATCCTTTGATTGCGTTGGATGGGGGTAAAGATGGACTAGATGCTTATAGGTTAATTTTTAGTAAATTATTTAAATTGTTAAAACCAAATGGAAAACTTTTTGTTGAGATAGGAAAAAATCAAGAAAAATTTATTTCAACAATCGGTTTGAATAATGGCTTGTTAACAATAGATTATGGACGAGATTTACAAGGAATTATTAGATTAATTGTATTTACAATTAAATAATTTTTTTTCTTCTTGGCTAAACATTAAAAAGTTTATATAAAACATAAATAAGTTAAATCTTATTTTTATTAATGATACATTAGATACATTAATCGAGTATATCAATTTAAGATAGTACTCTTAAAAAAACTTTTAAAATTTTATATTTAAATATAACACTATTATTCAATTATTAGGACAAATATGAGACAACAAAATAATGGGCGTCGCCGTCAAAATCGAGGATCAAGTCGTCGAAGCTATGGTGCTGGTAATAACAATGGAAACATAAACAAAAATACTGTCATAGATAGTTCTGGACCTGATGGAAGACAAAGAGGTTCAGTTTCTCAATTAAGCGAAAAATATACTAGCCTAGCTTCAGATGCTGCTGCATCTGATGACCGTATTTTAGCAGAGTCTTACTTACAATTTGCTGATCATTATTATAGAATACACCAAGAGATTGAAATTAATAATGAAGCAAAAGAAACAAAGCTGAATCCAGAAAAAAATAATAATGAAAATAGTAATTCTGAAATAGAAGTTGAAAACAAAGACAAAAACAATAATAAAAAACCTCCTCGACGTCAAAGAGGGTACCAGATTAGAGAAACTGAACTGTTAGCTCAAGAAGATGAGAATACTAAAATAATAAAAGAAAAAGAGAACTCTGAAAAACATTCAAACGTTGACAACATATAGTCTTCCAAAAAATTATTAAGTTTAGGAAAAAATAAAAAATCAGATATTGAAATACATAATATTAATTCAACTTCCATAACATAAACTTAAAAAATATATGAAACCTTTTAAACATTGAAATTCTAGCAATTGGTAACCATATAAATCAATATTTACACAAAAACGGGTTCAAGAAATAGAAAATTTATTAAAACAATTTTCTGATAGATCAAAAGTCACACTCAAATTAGCACATGAACTTTCTCTTAGTGCAGGTGTTAATTTAATTTCTGATCATGTTTTATTTATAATTATAGATAAATCTGAAAAATATATTGATAAAATTCTAAATAATCTTGGTGCTGACGTAAGTAATTTACAAAAACAATTGAGCTTGAGTTTGTCGTTATTAAAAAAATCTCAACAAGAAAATAAAATTGATAAAAGTATTACAAAATTAATCGACGTAGCCAGACATTTAATTATTAAAAATGGTGATAAGGTTATTACTCAAGAAATATTATTGTTATCATTAACTTGTGTTAATAATCCAGGGCAAAAACTTCTACTCAATGAAGGCGTAGACTTTAACAAATTACAAGATGAGATTAATAGATTTAGGAAAGGCAAAAAAGCAATGAATGAAACAGCTGAATCCGGCTTTGACACACTTAATCGATTTGCAACTAATCTTACTGCTAACGCTCTTAAGGGTTTGTTAGATCCTGTTATTGGCAGAGACGAGGAAATCCGACGTGTAATTCAAGTTTTGTCCAGAAGAACTAAAAATAACCCAGTGTTAATAGGTGAACCTGGTGTTGGTAAGACGGCTATTTTAGAAGGTTTAGCAATAAGAATAGCCCAGGACGATGTTCCAGAAAAATTAAAGGATAAAGAAATTTTTTCTTTGGATTTAGCAAGTATTTTAGCAGGAGCTAAATTTAGAGGTGACTTTGAAGAAAGATTGAAATCTTTACTAAATGAAGTTGAAAAGAAAAGAGACAAAATAGTACTTTTTATAGACGAGCTTCACTCACTTGTTGGTGCTGGGGGAGCGGATGGCTCTCTAGACGCATCTAATATATTTAAGCCTGCACTAGCAAGAGGTGAATTACACTGTGTTGGAGCAACTACCTTTGAGGAATATAGAAAATATATTGAAAAGGACAAAGCATTGGCAAGAAGGTTCCAACAAGTATACATAAACGAGCCAGATATTGAGAATAGTATATCAATGATGAGGGGACTTAAGGAAAAATATGAATTATTTCATGGAATAACAATTTCTGACAAGGCTCTATTAGCTTCTGTACATTTATCATCGAGATATATAAATGACAGGTTTTTACCTGACAAAGCAATTGATTTGATAGATGAAGCAGCGAGCCGAAAAAGAATTGAGATAGACTCAAAACCAGATGCTTTAGATGAAACAGATAGAAGAATAATTCAATTAAAAATTGAAAGAAAAGTTTTAAAAAAAGAAAAAGATCAATCTTCCCATGATAGGTTAGATAAGGTTGAAGATGAATTAAAAGAACTTCAATTAATATCAGAAAAAGAAACCAAGAATTGGAAATTAAGCAAGAAATTAATTGAAGATGAACAACAAAGAAAAGTTGATTTAGAAAATGCAAGGAATGAGCTTGATATTGTCAAGAGAGACGGTGATTGGGAAAGAGCAGGAGAAATTTCATATCAAGTAATACCAAACTTAGAAAGAAAAATAACAGAAAACGAAACTAATGCTGACCAAATAAACACAATTGTTTCAGAACAAGACGTAGCAACAGTTGTTTCAAAGTGGACGGGCATACCTTTAGAAAAAATGATGGAATTTGAAAGAATTAAACTAATTAACATTAAAGATGAATTAAAAAAATCAATAATTGGTCAAGATATTGTAATTGATGCTATTTCAAAAACTATTATTCGATCAAGAGCAGGCTTAAGTGATCCTACTAGCCCACTTGGTTCATTCATATTCCTTGGCTCTACAGGAGTAGGCAAAACTGAAACTGCTAAAGCTTTAGCGAAATTTTTATTTAATGATAGTGAATCTCTAATTAGAATAGATATGTCTGAATATATGGAAAAACATTCAATCTCCAGGTTGATTGGCGCACCTCCTGGATATGTTGGTTATGACGAAGGAGGGGTATTAACAGAAGCTGTTATAAGAAGGCCATATAGAGTAATACTTTTCGATGAAATAGAAAAAGCACATTTAGACGTTTTAAATTTATTATTACAAGTTATGGATGACGGCCGCTTAACTGATAGTCATGGAAAAACCGTCGATTTTACAAATACTATAATAATAATGACAAGCAATATGGGCTCAGAATATTTTGAAAGTAACTTAAATTTTAGTGAAAAAAATGAAAAAACTAAATCTGTTATTAATAAAGTTATGAACGTAGTTAAATCTAAATTAAGTCCTGAATTTATAAATAGATTAGATGAAATTTTATTTTTTTCTAAATTAGGAAAATCCCATGTTGCTGACATTGTAGAAATCCAATTAAACTCTCTTAAAAATAGACTTTTGTTAAATAATTACTCCATTGTGTGGGATGATAAAGTTTGTGATACAATAGCATTAAAAAGTTATAATCCTGAATATGGAGCAAGGCCTATTAAGAGAGAAATTAGGGATGTAGTTGAAGATAAAATAAGTGAATTGATTATCAATAACAATATTAAAGAAGGAAGCGTTATAATGATTGAGGTTGTTGATAATAATATTGAAGTAAATCTAGTTTAAATAAATCAATTTAACTTCTTCTTTTGTAAACTAACTTCAGCATTACTTGCAAGCTTTTCATTTTCATAAGTTTTTTCAAGTGCAAGCTTTTGTGTCATAATATTTTGAACATGATTTTTAAAAGTTTCAATCATATTAGGCTGTATATTTTTACCTGTGGGTAATTTAATTTTCATAGGATTAACTTGTTTATTGTTGCGCAAAACCTCGTAATGCAAATGTGGTCCAGTTGATCTGCCAGTAGAGCCAACATAACCAATGGTTTTACCTTGCTGTACTCTTTTTCCAACTTTTATATTTCTATGAAATCCTGATAAGTGAGCGTAAGCAGTCTTATATGTACCTGTATGACGTATTTTAATATATTTACCATATGACCCATTCCAGCCTGCTTTTTCAACAATTCCATCTCCAGCTGCAAAAATAGGTGTTCCTGATGGTGCCGCAAAATCTAAACCTCTATGCATTTTTGTATATCCCAAAACTGGATGTCTCCTTACTCCATATCTACTGGACAAGCGTGCTCCATTAATAGGGGTTTTCATTATTGTTCTTTTTGATGATTTTCCGTCTTTATCATAATATTGTGGTAGGCCATACTTGTCATTATAATTGTAATAACTTAGTTTTTTGCCGGATAATGTAATGCTTACATATGTTATTGGCTTAGTTTTTATAGTTTTGTTTTTTAATATGTCAATTTCTTTGGTATATAATACCTCAAAAGTGTCTCCCTGACGAATTTCTCTTTGAAAATCAACCGAAAAACCTAAAAGACTTATCATGTCAAGTAAGGTACTTTCCGGCATTCCAGACTTTATAGCAGAGTTATATAAGCTTGAGTGGATAACACCTTTTACAAGAGTTTTTGTTAATTTAGTAGGTCTTAAAAAAACTTGTGATACAAAGTTACTTTTAAGATCTTGCCATACAAAAATATCATAGGTTTTGGAATAGCTTAATTTTAAACCTCCCCCAATAAGCTTTGATGGATTTGAATAATTTATAATCATATTAGCTGGAAGGGTGCTAAGTATTTTCTTTCCATTCTTAAGCTTATATATAGAGTTTATAATTTCGTTAACATTTTTAGTTTTAAAGTTTATTCTATGCAAAGCAGAGCTGAGTGTTTCATTAACTTTCAAATTTGTTTTTTTTACATTCACAATTGGCATTGCTCCAATTTTTTGGACTGTATTTAAAACCGTATCAGCTGATTCTTCAATCTTGGTAAGATCAAGAGGTTTTTTAGTGGGAATTTCAACTTGAGTAATTTGTTGAGGCGATGATAAAGCAGTATCGGTGTTTAAGAAAACATAAAGCGGGAAACATAAAACTAAAGTAACAACATTATTGTATAAACACTTAATTTTAAATAGTTTTTTCATGATGAATTGGATATTGCCGTTATAATATTTAAATGTCAAGTCAACAATTTTGCAGTATAAATGAATAAAAATAACTAACATTAAATATTAATTAAAAAAAAAAATTTTTTTTTAGTAAAAAATGACTTTTAAGTTTGACACAATCATAGATGGTGAGTATAACGCCAATTCGATTTGTAACTAAATCGTTTTACTCATTTTTGAGTATCTGTTTGAAAATGTTAATATTAAGAAGAGATTCATAGACGGTGGTCTTATATTTTATACATAAATATACGGTTGTCTATTGAATCGCGCAATTTACCATAATAATGAATAACAAATTAATTAATTTGTTTGTCAGTAACTTGAGTGTGAAGGTAAGATAACCTTTTCGGTAGAATTATTTATAATTCTTACCCATCAAACCTAAGAGTTTGATCCTGGCTCAGAATGAACGCTGGCGGCATGCCTAACACATGCAAGTCGAACGAGATCTTCGGATCTAGTGGCGCACGGGTGAGTAACGCGTGGGAACCTACCTTTTAGTACGGGACAACGTTTGGAAACGGACGCTAATACCGTATACGCCCTCCGGGGGAAAGGTCAGCCGCTAAAAGAGGGGCCCGCGTCTGATTAGCTTGTTGGTAAGGTAATGGCTTACCAAGGCTACGATCAGTAGCTGGTCTGAGAGGATGATCAGCCACACTGGGACTGAGACACGGCCCAGACTCCTACGGGAGGCAGCAGTGGGGAATATTGGACAATGGAGGCAACTCTGATCCAGCAATGCCGCGTGTGTGATGAAGGCCCTAGGGTTGTAAAGCACTTTCAACGGTGAAGATGATGACGGTAGCCGTAGAAGAAGCCCCGGCTAACTTCGTGCCAGCAGCCGCGGTAATACGAAGGGGGCGAGCGTTATTCGGAATTATTGGGCGTAAAGGGCTCGCAGGCTGCTTGAACAGTTAGACGTGAAATCCCCGGGCTCAACCTGGGAACTGCGTTTAATACTAGCAAGCTAGAGAAATAGAGAGGAAAGTGGAACTCCCAGTGTAGAGGTGAAATTCGTAGATATTGGGAAGAACACCAGTGGCGAAAGCGACTTTCTGGCTATTTTCTGACGCTGAGGAGCGAAAGCGTGGGGAGCAAACAGGATTAGATACCCTGGTAGTCCACGCCGTAAACGATGTGTGCTAGATGTTGGAGGGATACCTTTCAGTGTCGCAGCTAACGCACTAAGCACACCGCCTGGGAAGTACGGTCGCAAGATTAAAACTCAAAGGAATTGACGGGGGCCCGCACAAGCGGTGGAGCATGTGGTTTAATTCGACGCAACGCGCAGAACCTTACCAGCCCTTGACATGTGGAGTTTGGTTATCAGAGATGATTTCCTTCAGTTCGGCTGGCTCCAACACAGGTGCTGCATGGCTGTCGTCAGCTCGTGTCGTGAGATGTTGGGTTAAGTCCCGCAACGAGCGCAACCCTCATCTTTAGTTGCCATCAGTTCGGCTGGGCACTCTAGAGAAACTGCCTGGGATGACCAGGAGGAAGGCGAGGATGACGTCAAGTCCTCATGGCCCTTATGGGCTGGGCTACACACGTGCTACAATGGCGGTGACAAAGGGACGCAATAGGGCAACCTGGAGCAAATCCCTAAAAGCCGTCTCAGTTCGGATTGTTCTCTGCAACTCGAGAGCATGAAGTTGGAATCGCTAGTAATCGTAGATCAGCATGCTACGGTGAATACGTTCCCGGGCCTTGTACACACCGCCCGTCACACCATGGGAGTTGGTTTTACCCGAAGACGGTATCCTAACCTTTTAGGAGGGAGCCGGCCACGGTAGGGTCAGCGACTGGGGTGAAGTCGTAACAAGGTAGCCGTAGGGGAACCTGCGGCTGGATCACCTCCTTTCTAAGGAAAGTATAGAATGTAAACGCCGCCGTCTTTGAATCTCTTCTTCTTAAACTTGAAATAAATAGTTTGCTACAGCTAAAGGCGCGTAGCTCAGTTGGTTAGAGCGCACGACTGATAATCGTGAGGTCGGCAGTTCAAATCTGCCCGTGCCTACCACTGTGTCTAATGAGTTTAAGAAATATTAATAGTTGAGATAAGAATTGATGTTAAATCAATCTGATTGAAATAGTTGGTGAAGATGATCCCAAATAATAGGGCAATATTGCACAAAATATTGTCCAGCTTACGGATTGTACTTAAAATTACATTTCAAGATTATGTATTTTTAAAAGTAGTAATGGTTGTCTGACCGGTTACTACTTTCATGTACGGTCCGATCAAGCGTCTTGAAGAGCATTTGGTGGATGCCTTGGTACAGAGAGGCGATGAAGGACGTGACACGCTGCGATAAGCTGTGGGGAGCCGTGAGTAGGCTTTGATCCGCAGATTTCCGAATGGGGAAACCCAAACCATTTTGGTTTATCCCGCAAGGGAGGCAAACCCAGCGAACTGAAATATCTAAGTAGCTGGAGGAAAGGACATCAACCGAGACTCCGTTAGTAGTGACGAGCGAACGCGGACCAGGCCAGTGGCCAATTTGAAGATAACCGGAATAACCTGGAAAGGTTAGCCATAGTAGGTGATAGCCCCGTACGGGTAATGCTTCATTTTGGTCCTTGAGTAGGGCGGGACACGAGAAATCCTGCTTGAACATGGGGGGACCACCCTCCAAGCCTAAGTACTACTCTGTGACCGATAGCGAACAAGTACCGTGAGGGAAAGGTGAAAAGAACCCCTAT